>JAGPVK010000472.1 GCA_018067055.1 Sphingomonadales bacterium
ATAACATCATTGTTCGCCGCCGGAGCAGGACCCGAAATAACCTCGCGCACCGGTGTTTCCGGGTGCAGCGAGACGACATTGGACGGCTCCGCTTCGTGCAGGCCACCTTCCGGCAATTTCAGCACTTCCAAAGCGCGCGCCCGGTTGGGCAGGCGGCGGATGAAGTGCCGCTCCTCGAGCGCGCTGATCAACCGGTGAATGCCGGATTTCGACTTCAGCCCAAGCGCCTCTTTCATTTCCTCGAACGAGGGGGAAACGCCGCTGTCCTTCAGCCTGTCATCGATGAAACACAACAATTCATGTTGCTTTTGCGTGAGCATGTCCAGTGTCCTGTTCTGGGAACGAATACAGAACAATTATGAAACAAAACGGGGGAAGTCAAGCAGGAAGTGATTATCCCTCTGGGCAGGACGGTACGCCGCATGAGCAAGTTTATCCACTGTCTCGATAGTGGCAATTCGCGTTTGCCATTCAAAAAGCTGCCGGTCCAGACGCGCACCAATTCAGGCCATTAATAGCGCCTGGATCAACTTATCGATGCCACGGACTTACGCTGCATCTGCCGAGATTGTTCTAAGCTGCCCCGGCCCGGAGATGCTCTTGTGAAAGGAGTTGTTCAAAAATTCTTCCCGGCACGGGCTCCGAATAGAAATATCCTTGTCCCTCTTCGCATCCGAGACTGCGAAGAAACTCTACCTGCTCAACCGTTTCGATGCCCTCGGCGATCACCTCCAGCCCAAGATAATGCGCCATAGTGGTCATCGGCCGAACGATCGCCGCTTCCGCCGCCTCGCCATCGCCAGAGATCGGTGCAATGAAACTGCGATCGATCTTGATCCGACTGAGCGGATAACGCGTGAGGCAGCTCAGAGAAGCATAGCCGGTGCCAAAATCGTCGAACGCCAATTTTATTCCCAGGGAGCTGAGCCGATGAAGCGCGGCAACTATTGCTTCGTCATGCAGCAGGGCAATATTTTCAGTGATTTCGATCTCCAGCAATTCGCACGGGAGCGAGTGCGCCAACAGAGCTTCCGTTATATCTCGCTCCATCTGTTCATCCCGAAACTGCGCGGGGAACAGGTTGACGCCCATACGTATATCATGAAGTCCTCTTGCTCGCCAATCAGCGAGAGTCCGGCAGGCTTCGTTCAATATCCAGCGACCACATTCGAGCGCGACCGAGCTATTTGCCAGCGCGTCGATAAACGCAGCAGGCTTGATCAGTCCATGCTCGGGGTGGTTCCAACGTAGCAGCGCCTCAGCGCCCACAATCGCACTATCCGCAAGCCGGACCTGGGGTTGAAAATACAGAACGAATTCCTGATTCTCAAACGCACGATGCAATTGCATATCCAGCGAGCGCCGCGCCTGCGCTTGTGCGCGCATCGCCGGCGTGAAGG
>JAGPVK010000109.1 GCA_018067055.1 Sphingomonadales bacterium
GGAAGCGGATATCCGCAGCCTCGCCGCTGGCACGAAAACCGCCGATATCTTTAACATGGCCAAGGAATTTCGCCAGCGCCATCCAGGCACCCCGCTGGTGCTGATGGGCTATGCCAATCCGATGACCATCCGCGGCTCCGAATGGTTCGCCAATGCCTGCGTCGACGCCGGTGTCGACGCCGTCATCTGCGTCGATATTCCGGTCGAGGAAGACGAAAGCCTGGGCGATGCCCTGCGCGCCAAGGATGTCGCGGTGATCCGCCTTGCGACGCCGACCACCGATGCAGAACGCCTGCCGACCATATTGAACAACGCCTCCGGCTTTCTCTATTATGTCTCGGTCGCCGGCATCACCGGCCAGCAACAGGCGGCACAGGCAAGCATTGAAGAGGCGGTAACCCGTCTGAAAGCCGGCACCGCCCTGCCCGTCGCCGTCGGCTTTGGTGTACGCACGCCAGAGCAAGCCGCCGATATCGCCCGCGTTGCTGATGGCGTGGTCGTCGGCTCGGCGATCGTCGAGATCGTCGGCAAATATGGCAAGGACGCCGCGCCGCATGTCAGGGACTATGTAAAGTCGCTTTCCGATGCTATCAGGGCGGCCGGAAAGAATTGAAATCGCACACCGTTCGTGTCGAGCGAAGTCGAGACACAGGCCGCAAAGCCAGGCATCTCGACTTCGCTCGATGCGAACGGAATAGAGGAATGTTTCTATGAGTTGGCTAAGCAATGTCCGCAACAAGATCGCGTCGATCACCAAGCGCGAGACGCCTGAAAATCTCTGGCACAAGTGCAAGAAATGTGAAGCGATGGTGTTCCTCAAGGAATATCAGGACAATATGTTCATCTGTCCCAAATGCGAGCATCATGGCCGCATCGGGCCGATGGTCCGCTTTGCCCAGATCATGGATGACAACAGCTGGAAGCTGATCCCCTGGGCAGCGGTTCAGGAAGACCCGCTGAAGTTCAAGGACCAAAAAAAATATATCGACCGGCTCAAGGACGCGCGCGCCAAGACCAGCGAACAGGATGCACTGATCAACGTCAAGGGCACGATCGAGTCGATCCCCTGCGTCGTCGGCGTGCAGGATTTTGCCTTCATGGGCGGCTCGATGGGCCTCGCCGTGGGCCAGGCCTTTGTCGATGGTGCCAAGCGCGCCCTGAAGGACCAATGCCCCTATATCATCTTCACCGCCGCTGGCGGCGCACGGATGCAGGAAGGCATATTGTCGCTGATGCAGATGCCGAAAACCACGGTGGCGATTTCGATGCTGCGCGAAGCGGGTATCCCTTTCATCGTCGTGCTGACCGACCCGACCACCGGCGGCGTTACCGCCAGCTATGCGATGCTCGGCGACGTCCATATTTCCGAACCCGGTGCGATGATCGGCTTTGCCGGCCAGCGGGTGATCGAAAATACCATCCGCGAGAAACTGCCGGACGGTTTTCAGACCGCTGAATATCTGCTCGAGCATGGCATGATCGACATGGTCGTCCATCGCAAGGAACTGCGCGAAACGCTGGCCCGGGTCATGGGCTATCTGATGGCATGGAAAGAAGCGGCTTGAATCCCCCTCCCGCTTGCGGGAGGGGAGTTTGTCAGCCCTTGGCTTCATCTGGGAGATGAAGCTGCAACCAAACTGGGTGGGAAAATCATCCATGACCAGAACCGCTATTTCAAATAATCTGGCCCACCCCCGACCCCTCCCGCAGGCGGGAGGGGAGTAGATGGCCGACGGTGCAAAATCCGATCACCCGGCAGTGCAGGCCCAGCTCGACCGGCTGGAAATGCTCTCGCCTGGCCGCGACGTGTTGGGGCTGGAAAGAATTCTCGAAGTCCTGAGCCGTCTCGACAATCCGCAGGACAAGCTGCCACCTGTTTTCCACGTCGCTGGCACCAACGGCAAGGGCTCGACCTGCGCCTTCTTGCGCGCCGCGATCGAAGCCGAAGGCCTCAAGTGTCATGTCTATACCAGCCCGCATCTGGTCCGGTTCAACGAACGTATCCGGCTGGCCGGCAAGCTGATCGAGGATGACTATCTCGCCGAACTGCTGGCCAGGGTTCTCGACATCAGCGCGGATATCAACCCCAGTTTCTTCGAGGCGACAACCGCTGCCGCCCTGCTCGCCTTCGCCGAGACTCCCGGCGATGCCTGCATCCTGGAAGTCGGCCTGGGCGGCAGACTCGATGCAACCAATGTCGTGACACGCCCCGTCGCCACCGGCATCGCCGCGCTCGGTATCGATCACGAGGCCTTTCTGCTCTCTCCCGAACCAGGCGCTCCGAACGACCCGATGGTCCGCATCGCCTGGGAAAAAGCCGGTATCGCAAAAAAGAACACACCCCTGCTCACGCAAAAATATGCCGACGACATGCTGCACGTGATCGCCGATCATGCTGCAAATATTGGAGCGCAGCATTTTCCGCGCGGTGAGGAATGGGACGCCGCGATTTATGAAGGCCAGTTGCACTACAAGGACCATAACGGAAAGCTCAACCTGCCCCTGCCCGCCCTCGTCGGCGCGCATCAGGCCGACAATGCTGCGTTAGCGATCGCCATGCTGCGCCATCAGACCGCCGTCAAAATCTCGGATGCCGCGCTGAAGGCGGCAATGGGCTGGGCGCAATGGCCGGGCCGGATGCATTTCCTGATCGCCGGGCCGGTCACCCATTTGCTGCCAAGCGATGCCGAGGTCTGGGTCGATGGCGGCCATAATGTCAGCGCCGGTCTGGCCCTCGCCAAGCATTTTGCGGACTATGCAGCGGGTTCAATCGATCTGGTGATCGGAATGCTGTCCAACAAGGACCCGGCCGCCATCATCACACCGCTGCACGAGAAGCTGGCGAGCGTGACGGTGGTCCCGGTGCCCGGCCATGACTCGCACGCGGCAGGCGATTATCCCGCCGCTGATGCGCCGGTGACGAAAGCCAGCGATATCACGGCTGCGCTCCGGTCTGTGACTCTTGGTCCCGGCAAGACCGTATTGATCGCAGGGTCGCTCTATCTGGCCGGTGAGGTTTTGAAGCTCAACGAGCAGGTTCCCGATTAAACGCCCTTCAAGGCAGTTTCGTCTATTCCCGACTTGGCACCCAGGCGCGAAATACGGATCCATTCGATGATGCAGATTATGACCGCAATCCCGCCCATGAGCGTGGTCAAAATAAATACGTGGAAATAGCCCTGTTCCTCGATCATTTGCCCCAAGGCTCCGCGGCCTAATGTCCCGACCAGCATAGTAAGCGATGAAAGAAGCGCATACTGGACCGCACTATAGCCTTTGGCGACAATCGAAGACAAATAGGCGACAAAGGCGGCTCCGGCGATACCAACAGCAATATTCTCGCCCGCAATAGCCATCATTAACTTAGCAAGCCCTGCATCCCCTCCCAGGTTTGCGATCAGCCAGGTGAAACCCGTTATATCGCTAACGGATTGGACCACCGCTCCGCCTCTCGCCAGATCAGCGTAGAGCAAATTGGTTGCAGCAGCCAGAACAGCCCCCAGGGTAAGCGTCAACATGCGTCCCAAAGTTGTGAGCATATAACCGCCAGCCGCAAGACCTATCATCAATGCGCCAATTCCGAAAAACTTCGAAGCCACCGCGACTTCGTCTTTGGTATATTGAAGCTCTCCCAGATAAAACGGGTAGGCAAAGCTTCCCCAGATGGAATCTGTGATGCGATAGGTGAGAACCAATCCCAATATGACGATCAGCGCCCAACCCAACCGTCCAACGAATTCAGTGAGGGGAAGAACCAGCGCGCGGTAGCCATGATCAAGAAACCGGCCTCCGGTAGATTCAGCAGGCACATCCTTGGTCAACAGATATTGCCCCTTGCGTTCGAAGCGCACCAGCAAAGCTGAAATCAGGACGGGAATTACGACCGTTGCCACGACAATCAGGGGGCCCATCGTAGAGATGAATGCGACTGAATCAGGACGGGTTTCTGCATCGCTACCCAATGATCGGACCATGAATGTTCCAACCGTTAGCAAGGCCCAACCCCACAGGATTGCCACGGCTAGCAGCGCCCAACCACGAACACGCGGATCAAGTTGGCCGGTTTTCCGCAAGCCATGCTCATCGGCCATTTCTTTGGCGGTTTGTACGGTTGTCTCTGCATCGGGCGCAAACAGGCCTGCAAAACCGATCAAGAGCATTATAGCTCCCATGGTCATGTAAACTGTTGGCCAGTCAGTTCTTTCGGCCAGAAAAAGTGCTAATGCGCCGCCAACAAGCGCTGCGATCCTGTACCCCATCTGATAAACGGTAGAAAGAATATCGATCGTCGCCACTTCATCGGCCACATCGACCCGCCATGCATCGATGACGACATCTTGTGTAGCGGAAGCAAAAGCACCTATTCCTGCCAACAAAGAGAATATTCCCAGCGACGAAACCGGATTTAGCGTGGCTAGAACAACCAAGATAAAGCCGAGTAATATTTGCGCGGTCACGATCCATTGCTTGCGCTTTCCAAGTCTCTTCAGGAACGGGACGTTAATGCGATCAAGCGCTGGCGACCAAAGAAACTTGAACGCATAAGCCAACCCGATAAGCGAAAACACACCCATGGTTTCCAGATCAACCTCGGCATCCGAGAGCCATGCATAGAGAGTTCCAAGGAGCAATGCATAGGGCAAGCCTGCGGCGAAGCCGAAGATTGTCATGAACAGAGTTTTGCGATTGCCCAGTGACGCAATAACTTTGCGCCATCCTAATTTTTCTGCTTGCTCGCTCACGCCAAACTCTCCCTCAAACAAGGGGAATCTTTAACGCCTATTCAACCGAATGCCAGCTTGATTTCATCGTGCGTCAGATATCCAGCAGCTTTGCCGCGACAATCCGGCCCGCTCCGGGGCGCTGGACCACAATCGCATATCTGTCCGCTCCGCTGATATTCAAATCTTCAGGAGATATGGCAAAGGTCATCGTCTTGCCGCGCCAGCTGCCGAGATTGCGCTCATCCTTGACCACATTGACATAATGCATTGTCCGTCCGCCATTTTCACCACGTCCGATGCGCACGGTCTCGGAGGAACTGAGCGCAATCAGCGAAACCCCGGCCAAATAGTCGGACCTGCCGCTGATCGTGACCATTGTCTCGCCGCTGGCATCGGTGACAACGGCGATCCGGGGACCGGTCCGGTCGGCTCGCCGCACCAGCGAGCGGATATCCCCTTCCCGCGAACCCACGGCGCCACCGCCGCCATTGACCACGATTTGCGGCGTATATACCCCTGATCCTTCATGCCCCTTGTCGGCATAAGCCCGCTGCAACCGCGTATTGCCTTCCCGCGCCAGCGTGTCTTTCCAGCCAAGCCGGTCCCAGTAAGTCACCGGCCGCGTGATCACCAGCAGGGAGTCGTCTTTCGCC
>JAGPVK010000111.1 GCA_018067055.1 Sphingomonadales bacterium
CCCGATCTATCCGCCGCATCTGGTGAAGGTGGTGCGCGAAGCGATGCCGGCCGATGGCATCATCTGCCTCGACAATGGCGTCTATAAAATCTGGTTTGCCCGCAATTACAAGGCGCGCCAGGCGAATACGGTGTTGCTCGACAATGCGCTGGCGACGATGGGCGCCGGCCTCCCCTCTGCCATGGCCTCGGCGATGGTCTATCCTGACCGTAAAGTGATGGCGATTTGCGGCGATGGCGGTTTCATGATGAACAGCCAGGAAATGGAAACCGCAGTCCGGCTGAAACTCAATATCACCGTGCTCGTCTTGAACGACAGCAGCTATGGCATGATCCGCTGGAAACAGGCGAACATGGGCTTCAAGGACTGGGGTCTGACTTATGGCAATCCCGATTTTGTCAAATATGCCGAAGCTTATGGTGCCCATGGCCACCGGATCACCAGCGCCAAGAATCTGACGGAAACGATCGACAAATGCCTGAACAGCGAAGGCGTTCATCTGATCGATTGTCCGATCGACTATTCCGACAATGATCGCATCCTGAATCACGAAATCAAGGAACTCAGCGCGAAGGTGTGAGTGAGGACCCTATGACCAAATTGAAAGACGTCTATCCGCTGTATCTCAACAATGAAGCAGTACAGCCCAATACCGACCTGGAAGTCACCGACAAATATACCAATGAAGTCGCCTTCCGGACCGCCCTTGCTACGCCTGACGTTATCGAGGAAGCCATCGCCGGAGCGGTCGCCGCAACCGAACCGATGGCAGCCATGGCGAGCTACGAACGGCAAAATGTGCTGCAGCATTGCGTCGACCGGTTCAAGGAACGGTTCGACGAACTGGCCTATTCGCTCTGTGTGGAGGCCGGCAAGCCGATCAAGGATGCGGAAGGCGAAACCACGCGCCTGATCGACACCTTCCGGATTGCCGCCGAAGAATCGGTGCGCAATTATGGCGAGGTCCAGCCGCTCGACATTTCGGCGCGGGCAAAGGGCTATATGGGCATGTGGAAGCGCGTTCCGATCGGTCCGTGCAGCTTCATTTCTCCGTTTAACTTCCCGCTCAATCTGGCGGCGCATAAAATTGCGCCTGCGATTGCCGTGGGTTGTCCGTTCGTAATGAAACCGGCAAGCAAGACACCGCTGGGCGCGATCATCATGGGCGAAATATTGGCAGAGACCGATCTGCCGAAAGGCGCCTTCTCGATTTTGCCCGCAAGTCGGGACGGCGCCGATCTGTTCACCACCGACGAACGCCTGAAGCTGCTCTCGTTCACCGGTTCGCCGGGGGTTGGCTGGGATTTGAAAGCCAAGGCCGGCAAGAAAAAAGTGGTGCTTGAACTGGGTGGCAATGCCGCCGTGATCATCGACCATGACGCCAATCTGGACGATGCGCTGGAGCGCGTCGTTTTCGGTGCCTTTTACCAGTCCGGCCAGAGCTGCATCGGCGTGCAGCGGATCATCATCCACGAAAGCATCTACGACACGTTCAGGGACATGCTGGTCACCAAGACCAAAAGCCTGATCTCCGGCGATCCAAAGGAACGCGAAACCTTCATTGGTCCAATGATTTCCGAAGGCGAAGCCAGCCGTCTGCACGGCTGGATCGAAAGCGCGGTAGCCGGTGGCGCAAAGCTCCTCTGCGGCGGCAATCGCAAGGGCAATATGCTCGAGGCGACGCTGCTGGAAAATGTCGACACGCAAGCCGACGCCTATCGCGAAGAAGCCTTCGGGCCGCTCGCTCTGCTCTCCAAATTCAGTGATTTCGGAGCCGCGCTGGATGAAGTGAATGACAGCAAGTTCGGTCTGCAGGCCGGTATCTTCACGCGCGATCTGTTCAAGACGCTCGATGCCTGGGATCATCTCGATGTCGGCGGCGTGGTGATCAATGACGTCCCCTCCTACCGGGTCGACAATATGCCCTATGGCGGCGTCAAGGACAGCGGCCTTGGCCGTGAAGGCATCCGGTTTGCGATGGAAGACATGACCGAAATCCGCAATCTGGTGATTCGTCGCAAGCCCGGCTGAGCGACCAGCCTTTGACCGTTGCCGATGCGCCACACTGTGCTTGCTCTGCCGCACGACTCTGTCGACAAGGCCCTAAAAAATAAAAGAAATCGGGCTATTTTTCTTTGCATTGAGGGCCGGATCGGCGATAGGTAGCCTTGTCGCTATGGTGATGGGGAGCCTAAATCACTATAGGGAACAGCAAGGGTCGCGTCGTGCTGAATGAGGGGACCGGTGTCAAAACCGGATTGGGCAACGATGCAAACGAAGAAAAAATTTTCGTGGGTACCAGGCTGGCCAGCGCTGGCCGCTAGCCTATTCTGCTCGGCCCTGGTCGGAACGGCATTGTTCATCTCGACCATGGCAAGCACGACTCCTGTGGTCGCTGCCAGCGATATAGCCAACGGCACCTATCTCGGCGTGGCGACTTGTGGTGGCACCACCTGCCATGGACGACAGGAAGCCGATGGCGAAATTGTCAGGCAGGATGAAATCATGCGCTGGCAGGAAGATTCGACGCCAGGCGGAGCCCATAGCCGCGCTTTCCGTGTCCTCCGCGAACCCCGCAGCATCGCGATTACCAAGCGTCTGGGTATCAAGGACGCGGCGTCCGCGTCAGAATGCCTTGGCTGTCACAGCACGGCAGCGGCCAGCAAGGGGCCGAGAATTCAACTGCACGACGGCGTTGGCTGCGAATCCTGCCACGGCGCATCCGCTGGCTGGCTGTCCAGCCATTATGCAGTGGGCGCGAGCCATGCCCGCAATGTTTCGCA
>JAGPVK010000293.1 GCA_018067055.1 Sphingomonadales bacterium
ATATATCCCATGCAGCTGAATAATCCGGGACGCCCGGTTTCCGGATGCTCGCGGATCAGCGGATGCGTCTGGGTCTCGCGGGCGGATTCGTCGGGACGGATCGCCATGCTGCGGCCCTCGTCCTTTTCGCCATAGGCACCGTCGGGAGCGTAAGCGAGGCCGGCGCTGTGAATAGCGGTCAGACCTTCATATTGCGCGCGCATTTCGGGCGACATCGCATCGAGCGCAGCATGCTGGTTGGCGAACAATGTGTCGCCACCGACCGGCGGGATGGTGACGCCCAAGAGACAGGTTCCGGCTGGCGGCTGCGCCTGAAAGCTCCAGTCGCTGTGCCAGTTTTCGGCAAATAGAGGGCTTTTCTCATCGGCGTCGCGCCGGATCGCGGCGATATACTGACGCCCCTCGATCGGATCGAAAAAAGGATCATGACCGAAGCCGCCGAAATATTGGGTAAACCGTTCCAGATCATCATCGTTCATGGGCTGGTCCGGAAAGGACAGAACATGATGGTCCAGCCAGGCGGATCGGATCGCGGCAACAGTCTCATCGGAGAGCGGCTTGGTCAGGTCAACGCCGGTAACTTCGGCCGCGCAGGCCTGGCCGGATGGTGTGATCTTCATTGGCTTTCCCCTCGACATTGTTCCGGTTCGTGCTGAGCCTGTGAAAGCACCTCTCGTCATCGAGAGACCTCTTTCCGCAAGGGGTCCTTCGACAAGCTCAGGACGAACGGTATTGGATCATTCGGCTGTATCTTCCGGTACTTCATCTCCCGGCTCTTCCAGTGCCGCAACATCACCATCGGACACACCCTGATCGACCAATTCCTCGATCACCGCTTCTTCCGCCTCGTTTTCCGGTTCTTCCTCTTCATCAATCTTGGCCGCGCCGACGACATGTTCGCCCTTGGCAACGTCGAACAATTTGACGCCCGAGCTGTTCCGCCCGATTACTCGCATGTCCGCGACTTTCATGCGGATCAGCTTGGCCTGGTCGGTGACCAGCATGACCTGTTCGTCGTCGGTCGCGCGGAAGCTGGCGACGACCGTGCCGTTGCGCTTGATATTGTCGATAGTCAGAATTCCCTGACCACCGCGGCCCGACTGGCGATATTCATAGGCGCTTGAGCGCTTGCCATAGCCATTGGCGCAGACCGTAAGGATAAAATCTTCATTTTCGGAAAATTCCGCCATCCGTTCGGCGGACAGTTCCGGCTCGTTCTCGTTGTCTTTCCACGGAGCGGCCTTGAGATACTGGTCGCGTTCCTCGGTCGATGCTTCGAAACCGCGCAAGACCGACAGCGAGATAACTTCGTCGTCACCTTTCAGCGCGATACCGCGGACACCGGTGGAGGTGCGGCTCTGGAAGGAGCGGACGGCATCACCGGCAAAGCGGATCGCCTTGCCGTTTTTGGTCGCCAGCAGGACATCGTCATTGTCGGTCAGCAGTTCGACGCCGATCAGGCGGTCGTCGCTGTCCTCGTCAAATTTCATCGCGAATTTGCCGTTCGACGGGACGTTGGTGAAGCTGTCCATGCTGTTGCGCCGGACGCCGCCCTTGGCGGTCGCGAACATGACGTGCAACGCCGCCCATTCGGCTTCGTCTTCGGGCAATGGCAATACTGTGGAAATGACCTCCCCGTCTGCCAGCGGCAGCAGGTTGATCATCGGACGGCCCTTGGTTTGCGGACCGCCTTCCGGCAGTTTCCAGACCTTGAGCCGGTAGACCTTGCCATGAGTGGAGAAGAACAGCACCGGCGTATGGGTCGAGGTCACGAACAATTCGGTGATCGCATCTTCGTCCTTGGTCGCCATGCCGGCGCGGCCCTTGCCGCCGCGGCGCTGGGCCCGGAACGTGTCGAGCGGCGTCCGTTTGATATAGCCGCCATGGGTGACGGTCACGACCATCTCCGAGCGTTCCATCAGGTCTTCGTCTTCGAGGCCATCCCAGGCCGCGGTGATTTCCGACAGGCGCGGGGTAGCAAATTCGTCGCGGACTTCTTCAAGCTCTTCGCGCATCACGGCGTAGAGTTTGGCGCGGTCGGCCAGTATCGCGAGATACTCCTCGATCGCGGCGGCCAGTTCCTTCAGCTCGTCGCCAATTTCTTCACGGCCAAGCGCGGTCAGTTTCTGCAGGCGCAAATCGAGAATTGCCTTCACCTGAACCGCGGACAGCTTGTAGCTGTCGCCTTCGATATCGGTTTCCATCGCCTCGACCAGCCGGATATAGGCGGCGATCTCGGCAATCGGCCATTCGCGGCGCAACAAGGATTCGCGGGCTTCTGCCGGGGTTGAGGATCCACGGATGATCCGCACGACTTCGTCCATATTGGTGACCGCGACGACCAGGCCGAGCAAGATATGCGCCCGTTCGCGCGCCTTGTTCAGTTCGAACTTGGTGCGGCGGGTGATCACTTCTTCGCGGAATTTGACGAAGGATTCGATGATGTCGCGCAAAGTGAGCACTTCGGGACGACCGCCACGGATGGCGAGCATGTTCGCCGGGAAGCTCGACTGGGCTGGGGTGAAGCGCCAGATCTGGTTGAGCACGACGTCGGCGGTAGCATCGCGCTTCAGTTCGATAACGACCCGGACGCCAGCGCGACTGGATTCGTCGCGAATGTCGGAGACGCCCTCGATGCGCTTGTCCTTGGCTGCTTCGGCGATTTTTTCGACCAGGCCGGATTTGCCGACCTGGAACGGGATCGAGGTCAACACGATCGAGCGCTTGTCGCCGCGGCCTTCCTCGATGACATGGCGCGCGCGCATCATGATCGACCCGCGACCATCCTTATAGGCAGCGCGTGCTCCCGATTGACCCAGGATCAGCGGGGCGGTCGGGAAATCTGGGCCGGGAACGATTTCGATCAGCTCGTCGATCGTGATCCCGGGATTTTCGATCTAGGCAAGGCTGGCGTTGATCACTTCGCCGAGATTATGCGGCGGGATATTGGTGGCCATGCCGACCGCGATGCCGCCGGCGCCGTTGACCAGCAGATTCGGGAAGCGGGCGGGCAGGACATTGGGTTCCTGACGGCTGCCGTCATAATTGGGCACGAAATCGACGGTATCCTTGTCGAGATCGTTGAGCAGGAAATTGGCGACCTTGTTCAGCCGCGCTTCGGTGTAACGCATTGATGCCGGCATATCCGGATCCATCGAGCCGAAATTACCCTGGCCATCGATCAGCGGTACCCGCATCGACCAGTCCTGGGTCATCCGGGCCAAAGCCATGTAGATCGCGCTGTCGCCATGCGGGTGATAGTTGCCCATCACGTCACCGACGATCTTCGCGCATTTGCGATAGGGCCGTCCGGCGACCATGCCGCCTTCCTGGGCGGCGAATAATATCCGGCGATGGACCGGCTTCAGACCGTCGCGCACATCGGGCAGCGCGCGGCTGACGATGACCGACATGGCATAATCCATGTAGCTGGTTTTCATCTCATCGACGATGTCTATCGGTTCGATATTGGACGGTGACGGCGGAGTGGTTTGTTCGTTCACAAACGGACCTTTTTTATATGTTTTTTCTTGTCGGTTCTTCTAGGGGAAGGGGCCAGCAAAAGCCAGCCTTTCGGGCCAGTTTTACAATAATAATACAGTGCCGAAATCAGGGTAGGATTTCCGCTCCATCCCAGGCGAAAATTTTGCCGCTTTGTGCGGGTTTCAGGCCATCCAGAACATCCAGAAGCTGGCGCGCGGCACGATCGGAATCGAATAATTTTCCAGCCGGAACATTGCTCTGGAAGGGCTGGCTCAGCATGGTGTCGACGGTTCCCGGGTGCAGTGCCACGATGATCGACTTGTCGTTCTTGCGCGACCATTCAATCGACAGGTTGCGGATCATCATGTTGAGCGCCGCCTTGGACGCCCGGTAGCCATGCCAGCCGCCGAGCCGGTTGTCGGAAATGCTGCCAACCCGGGCTGACAGCGCGGCAAATCTGATTGTTTGGTTACGGTTCATGAGCGGAAGAAAATATTTGGCGATAAGGGCAGGGCCAACCGCGTTGACCTGATAGTTTAGCATCAGCCAGTCGGCGTCCAGTTGGCGCAGGCTCTTCTCCGGTCCCCGTTCGCCATCGTGAAGCAGGCCGGTGGCGACAAAGATCAATGATGGCAAAATCCCTTCACCCTGCATCCACGTAGCTGCCTTCTCTATGCTGGCTTCAGATGTGAGGTCGACGGGCACAGGGCTGTCACTGGAACGGGAAAAGCGAATGACGCGTTCGAACCTGCTGTCGGTTTCGAGTGCATCGGCAACCGCTGAGCCAATCCCGCCGGTTGCTCCAAAAACAACGGCTGTCTGTCCGGTCATGAGCGAAGGAAGCGAAGGCTGCTTTCGGTGCTGCTGGTCGGGTCGAACCGGTAGCCGTCATGGTCAAAGCCCTTCAGCATTTCCGGATCGGTCAGATGGTTTTCGCAAATATAGCGCGCCATCATCCCGCGCGCACGCTTGGCCTCGAAGCTGATGAACTTCGGTCCGTCGGGGCCGTCCTTGCGAAAATCGACTTCGATGATCCGGCCCGGCAGTTTTGCGGCATGCGGCTTGACCGATGCCCAATATTCGTTGCTGGCGAGATTGACGATGATGTCGCTGCCGACATGCTCGAGATCTGCGGCCAATGCCCTGGCAATCTTGTCCTTCC
>JAGPVK010000298.1 GCA_018067055.1 Sphingomonadales bacterium
CGGGGCGTGGATATGTTCGACTGCGTCCTGCCAAGCCGGTCCGGCCGCAACGGCCAGGCGTTCACGGCGCGGGGCGCACTCAATATCCGCAACGCCAAATTCGCCGAGGATCTGGCGCCTCTCGATGAGAGCTGCGCCTGTTCGGTCTGCCAAAGCTACAGCCGGGCCTACCTGCACCATTTGATCCGGGCCAAGGAGATATTGGGAGCGATGCTGATGACCGAGCATAATATTGCTTATTATCAATCGCTGATGGCGGGCATGCGAGCGGCTATTGCAGGGGGGCAGTTTGCTGATTTTGCTGGCAAGTTTCGCAGCGCCTATCTGAACCCATGATCATTGGACTGCCGGAAAGAACAACCCTGCAGGATGCGCTGCAACGCGCCCGCGACAACGCGCCCTATCTCGCCTTGGCGATGCAGGTGCTTCCCGAATTGACCGATCTGCTCGCTGCTGAAAACCTGGAAGCGGCGCTGGAATATGTGGGTGGCGCGGGAGAAGGGGCCGATAATGTCCGGCAGAAATTGCGGCGGGAAAAGCGCGCCCTGGCGCTGACCCTGGCGATCGGTGATCTCGCCGGACAATTGTCGCTGACCGACGTGATCACACGGTTGTCGGATTTTGCCGACCGGGCGCTGGATGAAGCTTTGGCCGATATCTATGCGACCCGCTATCCCGACGCGCCGCTGGAGGGTTTTGCGATCATCGGGCTGGGCAAGCATGGCAGCCGCGAACTCAACTATTCGTCGGATATCGATCCGATCTTCATTTACGATCCCGAGAAAATCCCAGTGCGCGGCCGGGAAGAACCGAGCGATGCTGCGCGCCGGATCGGACAGCAACTGGTCGAGGCGCTCAACAGCCGCGATGCCGATGGCTATGTGTTCCGCGTCGACATGCGGCTGCGGCCATCGCCGGAGGTAAGTCCGGTGGCGCTGCCGGTCGAAGCGGCGATCAGTTACTATGAATCGAGCGCGCTGGCGTGGGAGCAGGCGGCGTTTATCCGCTCGCGGTCTGCCGCTGGGGACCCGATTTTGGGGCGCTATTTTCTGGAAACGATCAATCCGTTCATCTGGCGGCGGTCGCTGGATTACGGCGCGATCCGGAATATCGGATCGGTCACCGCGCAGATCCGTGACCATTATGCCGCAGGACAAAAATTCGGACCGGGCTTTGATTTGAAACGCGGGCGGGGCGGAATCCGCGAGACGGAATTTTATGCGCAGATGCACCAGCTGATTTTTGGCGGACGGCAGCCTGATTTGCGGGTGCCGGCAACGCGCGACGCATTGGCGGCGCTGGTCAAGGCCGGACGGATCGATGGCGACAAGGCGCAGGTGCTGAGCGAGTCCTACGAACTCTATCGGGTGATCGAGCACCGGTTGCAGATGGTCAATGATCAGCAAACGCACAGCTTGCCAGATGCAGTCGCAGACCTCGACCGGGTGGCGCGGCTGCATGGGCTGGACGCAGGACAGGCGTTGCTCGATCTACTCGCCCCGCACGTCGAAGCCGTTGGCAGGATTTATGACGATCTGATCGAACCGGAAGATAGCGGGCGTCTGCCAGCGGATGAAGAAAAACTGGCAGCCGTCATCGCCGGGAAAAATCTGCTGGAGGCCGACAGTTTCCTGCAGGCGATCAAGCGCTGGCGGAGCGGCAAGGTGACGGCGCTGCGCTCCGCAGCTGCGCAGGAATCGTTCGAGGCGATCCTGCCCGATCTGGTCGACGCGATTGCGACGGCACCCAATTCGACAAAGGCGCTGGCCCGGCTGGACAGTCTGATCGACAAATTGCCGACCGCGATCAATTTCTTCCGGATATTGGAAGCCCGACCTGCCTTGCTCGACCTGTTGGGCAAGATACTCAGCCATGCGCCGGTGCTAGCCGATGCGCTGGCGCGGCGAGCGGAATTGTTCGATGGTCTGATCGATGCGACGGCGCTCGACCTGCCGCCGTCGGTGGAGGAGCTGACCAAACAATTTGCCCGGACCGAGCCCGGCGATGACTATCAGATATTGCTCGACCGGGTGCGGGCCCGGGTCGGAGAGAAGCGATTCGCGCTCGGAGTGCAGCTGATCGAGGGCCATCATGACGCGCTCGATATTTCGGCGGGTTACGCCCGTGTGGCCGAGGCCGCCATTCAGGTGCTGACCGACGCAACCATCAAGGAATTTGAAGAAACACACGGAAAAATTCCTGGTGGCGGGCTGCTGATATTGGCACTGGGCCGGCTTGGCGGAGAAGCCTTGACCCATGCCTCGGATCTTGACCTGATCTTCCTGTTTACCGGCGATCACAGCGCCGAATCCGATGGCAAACGGTCATTGGGTGCTACCCAATATTATAACCGCCTGACGGCACGGATCGTGACGGCGCTCTCGGTGCCGACGGCAGCGGGTCCGCTCTATGAGGTGGATACGAGATTGCGGCCATCGGGAACCCAGGGGCCGCTGGCGGTGACGCTGGAGAGCTTTTACAAATATCAGCGGGAAAGCGCCTGGACCTGGGAGCATATGGCTTTGACCCGCGCGCGACCGGTTTATGGCGACAGGGCGGACCGCGCTGAACTGCAGCAGGCGATTCGGGGCATCTTGTGCAAGGACCGGGAGCCCGAGGAACTGCGCAAGGCGGTGCGGAAAATGCGGCTCGACATTGTCGAACATAAGCCACCCAAGGGACCGCTCGATACCAAGTTGATGGAAGGCGGGCTGGTCGACTGGGAATTCATCATCCACTTCCTGCAGCTGAAAACCGGCGAAGCGCTGCATCCGCAACTGGGTCAGGCGGTTCGGGCGCTGGTTGCCGCTGGCCATCTCGGCGAGGATATGGTGACTGCGCACGAATTGATGACACGGCTGCTGGTCGCGTTGCGGCTGATGTCGCCGGATTGCGACTATCCGCCGGAAACCAGCCGCGCCTTGATTGCCAAAGCGGCAGGACAGGAGAGCTGGGATGCCCTTCTCGACGGCTATGACAAGGCGCGGCAATGCGTTATTGACGTGTGGAACCGGCACCTGCGGCCGGACCCCGATGAAATTTTAGGAGATATTATATGATCGATGTGGGCG
>JAGPVK010000304.1 GCA_018067055.1 Sphingomonadales bacterium
GACATCACAACTCTGGTTCGGATAATATTGAAAAGACCGATCTGTTTTCCGAATAATGCGGTCGTCGGGTCAAAGTAAAATGGCTTGCGCAGTGGCGCATCTGGTCGATCGGGAGAGGTTGTCATCAGCGATTTTCGAATCAGCAAGGCTCGATTTCGGCTGCGAGTATTGAAATACTGGTGCGGTCGAGAAGACTCGAACTTCCACGGGGTATTAACCCCACAGCGACCTCAACGCTGCGCGTCTACCAATTCCGCCACGACCGCACAGTCTCCAGCTTGGGATCGCAATGTCCCGGGTAGGCGCGTGCCCTTAGCAAAGGGGTATCGCAGCCGCAACAGATATTCGCTGCCATCTGCCTGAGCGGTTAACCGGCGCGGCGATTTTGTCCCGGAACCGCACAGGATCCGGCATCGCACGCGATCCCCGGATAAAATGTCGATCCATCAGGCCGTTAACCCTCTATTTACCTTGTCCGCGCCGTCCGATACCGGCTTTACCCTGCCAGATGGACAGCCTGCTTCTCTTTCTGCTTCTGCTCGGGGGCACTCCGGACCGGCCGTCAATCGATGCACCAGGGGGGCCGTCGCGCGTACAGGCGATGGCGAGCGCCAGAATCCTGCGCGGCGAAGCAATTGATTTCGAAGCGCCGGTCGATTGGCGCGATGGGCAAGTGGCCGACCAGGGCAAGGCGGGATTCCGGATTGCCACGATCCGTTCGGCGGCGGTGGTCAATGGCGCTGACGGTCAGACCATCCAGCTGCAGGAATTTCACTGATCCGTTCGAACGGCGGGATCAATCCCGGCTTTGGTCCGCCCATCCGACTTCCAGCTGGCTCGCACCGCGCGGCACGTCGAGCTTGGCCTCGTTGAAGTTGATCTTGGCTCCGGGGGCCAGCGATTGCGCCGGTGCCTTCATTTTCCAGCTGTAGACAATCCGGCCACCAGCATCGCGCAGGATGACCAGCATCGGCGGGACATTCTGGTCGGTCGTGGTGGGATTGATGATCGTGCCGCTGGCGGCAAAATATTCGGTGCCGTCGGGCAGCGTCCGGCGGTCCTGCTTCTGGCTCAGTTCGATCAGCAAAGGCGTTTCTTCGACCGACGCAAATTCATAGCCGGACAGCCACTGCGGCGCTCCGAAATAATAGAGGGCGCCGCCCGCAGCCAGCACCAGTGCGGCAAAGGCGATTGCGGCCATGGTCCACAATTTTGCCGGATTGCGGCGCGGCCTGAACGGTGGTTCGTGCGCAAAGCTGCTTTCGCCCGAACCATAGTCCGGGGTGACGGAAATTGGCGGTGGCGGCGTCGAACGGCTGATCGGAGAGGCTGGCGATGTCGGCACCCAGTCCTGATCAGCAACAGGTTCCGATTGGGCGACTGGTGGCGTCTGCCCGGCAGCGTCTGCCGTAACCAGTTCCTGCTCCGGCAGCGCCGCTTCCTGAAACCAGCTATGACGACAGGACGCGCAGCGTACCGAGCGGCCATTGGGACCAATGGCGCTGTCGGGGACGAGATAACGGGTTTTACAAGCCGGGCAATTCAAAATCATGACACCCCTCTAAACACGCCATGGCGATAAACTGCAAGTGGCTGCATGACAGATTTGAGACCGAATCCGGTTTTTGCGCGTTTTCCTGCCAAATCGATCGGCGCTGCCCGACAGCGGAGTTGATTTGGAGGGACTTCCCGGCCTATTGGTCGCGGGACCGGGCAATATTTCGCCGCGATATTGGAATGTAGAGCATGAAGGACGAAATTGTTCGCTTTGAAAATGTCGGTCTGCGCTACGGCGCGGGCGCAGAGACGCTGGCCGACCTCAATTTCACCCTGTATCCGGGCAGCTTCTATTTTCTCACCGGCGCATCGGGCGCCGGCAAGACCTCGCTGCTCAAACTACTCTATCTGTCGCAACGGCCCAGTCGTGGCGTGATCCGGCTGTTCGGCGAGGATGCGGTGACCATGCCGCGCGAGCGGCTGCCGGGCTTCCGCCGCCGGATCGGCGTGGTTTTCCAGGATTTTCGTCTCGTCCCGCATCTCTCTGCCTTTGATAATATCGCGCTGCCGTTGCGGGTTGCCGGGGTCCGCGAGAAAGATCTCGAGACACCAGTCACGGAAATGCTCGAATGGGTGGGGCTCGGCGACCGCGCCTCGGCCCGGCCGGCAACTCTGTCAGGCGGTGAACAGCAGCGTGTGGCAATCGCCCGGGCGGTGATTGGCCGGCCGGAAATCCTGGTCGCCGACGAACCGACCGGCAATGTCGATCCCGACATGGCGATCCGGCTGCTGCAATTGTTCGAGGCGCTCAACACGCTGGGCACGACGATTGTCGTCGCCACCCATGATATTCATTTGCTCAGCAAGATCCCCGGCGCCCAGATGATGCGGCTGGAAAAGGGCATGCTCGCTGATCCAACCGGGTCGCTGCGCTTTCCACCGCTGCCCAAAGACCAGTTGCAATAGGTCGCACGGCAGCATGTTCAAATTTTTTGCCATTCCTGCGCATGACCGGCGCCTGATCCCCGAGGGTCGCCTGTCCGGGCCGATGCCCTGGGTGATCGCGATCATGATTTTCCTCACCGTGCTGGCCGCTGCCGCGGGGCTGGCGATGACCCGGGCGACCAGCGATGTGTCGGATCAGCTGTCGAGCCGGGCGACGGTGCAGATCATCGAAGCCAATCCGGAACTTCGCGGCCGTCAGGCCGAAGCCGCTGCCGAACGATTACGCACGTTGCCGCTGATCGAGGAGGTCCGCCTGTTGCCGCCCGAGGAGATACAGGCACTGATCGAGCCCTGGCTGGGAACGCAGGATCTGGCCGAGGAAATTCCGCTGCCGGCGCTGATTGACCTCAAACTCGCGCACGTGGCCACCGACGCGGAATATCAATCGCTCCGCAACACCCTGCAGCCGATTGCGCCGGGCGCGCGGGTCGAGCCGAGCAGCGGCTATATCGCGCCGGTGATATCGCTGGTGCGGTCCTTTCAATGGATTGCTTTTGGCCTGGTGGCGCTGCTGGCGCTGGCCACCGGTGCCGCGGTGATCATTTCGGCGCGGTCGGCGCTCAACACCCATACCGAAACCATCGCGGTCGTGCATCTGCTCGGCGGCACCGACCAGCAGATCAGCCGCCTGTTTCAGCGGCGCATCGCGCTCGATGCGCTGCTCGGCGGTCTGATCGGGCTGGTCGGCGGAACCGCGATCATCTGGCTGATCAGTACGCAATTGACCGCGCTCGGCTCCGGTCTGGTGCAATCGGTCGGTCTCGACTGGTGGAGCTGGTTGATAATTGCCGCGATTCCGATATTGGGGATGTTCCTTGCCATGGTAACCGCCAGATTGACGGTGATCGGCGCCCTGAGAAAGATATTGTAACCCCGCCTGATGATTGTCCGTTTCCTTTCCTTCCTGGTCCTGCTCTGGATCATCGGCTTTGCCTGGTTCGCCATCGACCTGCCGCGTCCGGCCGCCAATGACGCCCATACCGGCTCGGTCGTCGTGCTGACTGGCGGTGCTGGCCGGATCGACCGCGCGCTCGATATTCTTGCGGCGAAGAGCGCCGGGCGCCTGCTGATCTCCGGCGTCGATCGGGATGTGAAGTCAAAGGAACTGGCCGCAGAATATGACCGGCCGGGCGACCTGTTCGATTGCTGCATCGATCTCGGATTTCAGGCGGTCGATACGCGCTCCAACGCTCTGGAAATAGCCCGCTGGGCCGCCCGACGCGGCGACAAGTCGGTGCGGCTGGTGACCTCCGACTGGCATATGCGCCGCGCCCGGCTGGAACTGGAACGGGCGATGCCGGCGGATGTCCAGATCCTGTCCGATGCGGTGCAGACCCAACCGTCGCTGGGCACATTGTTCATCGAATATAATAAATATCTGATGCGCCGTCTGGCGGCGCTGGCGGGGGTCTGAGATGCTGGCAGCCATCCGCTCGCTGATCTTCATGGCGGTCTTCTATATCGGCTCGGTGCCGATCATCATCGCCACCTTTCTCGGTGCCTTTTTCTGGCCGAAGACGATCTATTATATGGCGCAATATTGGAGCCGCTATCATTATGTCTGCGCGCGGCTGATCCTCGGCATCCGGGTCGAAGTGAAAGGCGAAATCCGCAACGAGCCTTTGCTCTACGTGTTCAAGCATGAAAGCATGTTCGAAACCATCGATCTGCTGCGGCTGTTCGACAAGCCGGTGGTGATTGCCAAGAAGGAGCTGCTGGTGATTCCGCTGTGGGGCTGGATCGCGACAAAGCACGGGCTGCTCGGCATCGACCGCGACGGCGGCGGGGCGGCGATGCGGCAGATCATCAAGCAGGCCAGGAAAGCCGTTGCCGAAGGCCGCCCGATCGTCATTTTCGCCGAAGGCAGCCGCGCCCATCATGGCGAGCGCCCCGAACTGCAGACCGGCTTTGCCGGCATCTACAAGCTGATGGGCATCCCGCTGGTCCCGGTCGCCCTGAACAGCGGCATCGTCTCCCCGCGCGACACCTTCGTCCAGAAAAGCGGCGTGATCACCTATGAAGTGCAGCCGGAGATCGAACCCGGCCTGGAACGCGACGATATCCGCGACCGGGTGCATGCCGCGATCAATATGCTGAATGATTGAGGGGGCCTAGCCGCCCGTCAGGCCACCGTCTCCAGCAACCGCCGCAACTCCTTCACCAGTGTCGCCGACGGAATCGGTTTGGCGATATGGGGGGTGTTGGCGAATGCGGGCGGGCGCTGGTTCGGGTCGCAGCCAGATACGGAAATATAGGGCGTGCCTTCGGCGGCCAGCAGTTTGGCCAACGGTTCTGAGCTTTCCCTGCCGAGGTTGATGTCGAGCACCGCAGCGTCGCACCGGTATTTTTTCAGTTCGGCTATCGCGGCCCCGATGGTCGTGGCCGGGCCGATGACGTCATAACCCTCGGCCTTCAGAAGCTGGGAGATTTCAAGACCAATCAGGATTTCGTCCTCGACGATCAGGATGCGCGGGACATGATCTTCGGGTGTCGCCGGCTCTGCTCCGGAATCCGGTGTCTTCCGAGCCGCCTGTTCCGTCCGCTCGAGCAGCTTGTCGGCGGCGCAGGTGACCTGACAGGCGAGTCCCGACGACCGCCAGTCGAGTTGCACTTCACCTTCCAGACTGGCCGCCAAAATCCGGTCGATCACCGTCGACCCGAAACCGCTGCGCTCTGGCCTGGTTACAGCCGGCCCGCCGGCCTCTGTCCATTCCAGCAAAAATTGCGGTTTGGCTTTGTCGTCGTGCACGATCTTCCAGGCGATTTCGATTGTCCCCTGGTCATTCGCCAGCGCGCCATATTTGGCGGCATTGGTCGCCAGTTCATGAAGTGCCATGCCGATCGCCTGCGCCGCTGCTGCGGTGATCCGCAGCGCCGGTCCGGACAGTTTGATGCGCGTCCCGAACGAATCCTGCAGAAAGGCGAGCTGCGATTGTACCAGTTCGGTCAGCGGCACATTCTGCCAGAAGCTGTGCACCAGCACGTCGTGGCTGGCGGACAGCGCCATGATCCGTTCCTCGAACCGCCGGGCAAATGTCTCGACGTCGCTCGCCGCGGTCTGCCGCGCGATCACCTGAACCAGCGTCAGCATGTTCTTGGCCCGGTGATTGACTTCGCCGGTCAGCAATCGCTCGCGCGCCTCGGCCCGTTTGCGGTCACTG
>JAGPVK010000305.1 GCA_018067055.1 Sphingomonadales bacterium
ATCGGCCATGTCCAGTGAACAGGCGTTGAGCCGTTCCGGCTTGTTGAGCGTGATGGTTGCCACCTGATCGGCGATGTCAAACTTGATGTTTTCGAATTCCATATTTGGTCCTTTTGAACTGAAACGTAATCCTGAACTTGTTTCAGGAGGTCCTGAAACAAGTTCAGGATGACGATCCTATGATTAATGCCCTTTGGGCGTTTCCATGATTTCGGTTAGCATCCCGCCCATATCCTTGGGATGCACAAAAAAGATAAGCGTGCCATGTGCACCGATGCGGGGTTCACCAAGCACTCGCTTGCCCATCGCTTCGAATTCCTCCTTGGCGGCATGAATATCCGGCACTTCGAAACATATATGGTGCTGTCCGCCGAGCGGGTTTTTGGTGAGAAAGCCGAATATCGGACTGTCTTCGCCGAGCGGCTCGATCAGTTCGATCTGGGTGCCGTTGGTTGGCCCTTCGGCCGGGGTGTCGACGAAACAGACCTTCACACCCTGCGCAGGCAGATCGAACGGTTCGCCAATCGATGTAGCGCCCATGACATCGCGCCAATGGGCGATGCTGTCGGGAATCGATGGCGTCACCACGCCGATATGGTTCAGTCTACCCAGTTTCATTCCATTTCTCCGTTGCCGTCATTGCGAGCGCAGCGAAGCAATCCAGGGCGTCGCTTGCCGCTCTGGATTGCTTCGTCGCTGTCGCTCCTCGCAATGACGAAATGATCATTCATATCCATTGTTTCAGTGCCCCTCTCCATGCGGCATGAATCGGTGCGCCAGCGGCGCTATCCCGGCTCCCACCAGCACGCCGAGTATCCCCGACAAAAGCGCAAAGGCTATCCCGCCGACCATCAACTTTGCTGAGGCCGGGAACAGGCCAAGCAGTGGATGCGACAGCCAGTCGATCAGATGTTCCGGCCCGTGCCAGCCCAGCGCCGCCAGATTGTGGACCAGCAATCCGCCACCGACCCAGGCCATGGCCAGCGTGCCGATGATCGACAAGGCGGCGAGCAGTTTCGGCATCAGCCGGACCAGACTGCAGCCGAAGCTTCTCAACACGCCATCATTATTCTGCGCGATATGCAGGCCGATGTCATCCATCTTCACGATCAGCGCGACCGCGCCGTAGACGGCGACGGTGATCACGATGCCGATGATCGCCAAGATGATCGCTTGTTCCCACCAGACCTGATTGGTCAGTTCCGACAGGGCAATGGCCATGATCTCGCCGGACAGGATCAGGTCGGTGCGGATCGCGCCCGAAACCATATCTTCCTCGCGGCCAGGCCCTTCGATAATCGCTGGCTGGTCATGTTTTGTGGACTCGTCGACATGGAAAAGCTCGAGCACTTTTTCGGCGGCCTCGTAACAGAGGAACAAACCGCCGAAAATCAGGATGATCGGTATCAAAAAGGGCGCAAATTGCCCCAAAAGCACCGCTGCCGGTAGCAAAAACACCAGCTTGTTCTTGAACGACCCCTTGGTGATTTTCCAGATCATCGGCAATTCGCGCGACGGATCGAAACCGGTCACATAGGTCGGCGTAACCGCCGCGTCATCAATCACCACGCCGGCCGACTTGGTGCCGGCCTTGGTCGCGGCGAGCCCAATATCGTCAACCGATGCGGCTGCGACTTTCGCAATGGCCGCGACGTCGTCGAGGAGGGCTACTAGGCCTGTTGGCATTACTGTCTCTTTTCCCCGCTGGTTTTGAACTCTGCTCGTACCGAATCAATCACGGTATCGTATGCCTTGCTCCATAGTTGCCGGCCTTCGACATTATCTTTAAGCACCCGGTTCATGTTTAATCCGTCCTGTAGCAAGACATGGAAATTAGACTGATGTCCCCATTCAAAATCGCATTCCCGCCATTCTTTTATGAACTGTTGTCGCCATTGAAGCGGATGCTCTGTTGCAAGAGATTTAATCGCTGAATCTTCATTTTCATAAAATACCGATTGGTCTTCATTCCAAACCCAAGAGATACCTTCAAATAGCGTCGGCCAACGTTCTTCGGCCTCTAATCGTAATTCTCGTCGACGTCGGCTCACAACGGAATATTATCATGCTTCTTCCACGGGTTCTCCAGCTGCTTGTTCCGCAGTTTCCGTAATCCCAAAGCCACCCGACGCCGGGTCGAATGCGGCAGGATCACTTCGTCGATAAAGCCTTTTTGCGCCGCGATAAACGGGTTGGCAAAACGCGCTTCATATTGCGCCGTACGCTCGGCAATTTCTTCCGGCGTCTTGCCGCGGAAAATGATCTCCACCGCGCCCTTTGCGCCCATCACGGCGATTTCGGCGGTCGGCCAGGCATAGTTGAGATCGCCGCGCAGATGCTTGGACGCCATCACGTCATAAGCGCCGCCATAGGCCTTGCGGGTGATGATGGTGATTTTCGGCACGGTCGCTTCGGCATAGGCAAACAGCAGCTTCGCGCCATGTTTGATGATGCCGTTATGCTCCTGTGAGGTGCCGGGCAGAAAGCCGGGAACATCAACCAGAGTGACAATCGGAATGTTGAATGCATCGCAATAGCGGACAAAGCGCGCCGCTTTCTTGGACGCGTTGATATCCAGGCAACCGGCGAGCACCATCGGCTGGTTGGCGACGACACCGACGGTCGAGCCTTCCATCCGGCCAAAGCCGCAGATGATATTGCCGGCATGGGCCGGCTGGACCTCAAAGAAATCGCCTTCATCAACCATCTTGCGGATGACTTCGTGCATGTCATAAGGCTGGTTGGCGTTATCCGGGATCAATGTGTCGAGGCTTTCCTCGAGCCGGTCCCACGGATCGGCGGTGGGCCGTTCGGGTACTTCTTCGCGGTTGGAAAGCGGCATGAAGTCGATGAAGTCGCGTGCTGCGAGCAACGCCTCGATGTCATTTTCATAAGCGACATCGGCGACGCTGGTCTTGGTCGTATGCGTTACCGCGCCGCCCAGTTCTTCCTGCGTAACAATCTCGTTGGTCACGGTCTTGACCACATCGGGGCCGGTGACGAACATATAGCTGCTGTCCTTCACCATGAAGATGAAGTCGGTCATCGCTGGCGAATAGACCGCACCGCCAGCGCAGGGTCCCATGATCAGGCTGAGCTGCGGCACCACACCGCTGGCCAGAACATTGCGTTGAAACACGTCGGCATAACCGCCCAGCGAGGCGACGCCTTCCTGAATCCGCGCACCGCCACTATCATTGATGCCGATCACCGGAGCGCCAACCTTCATCGCATTGTCGAGCACCTTGCAGATTTTCTCGGCATGGCGCTCGGATAGCGACCCGCCAAAGACGGTGAAGTCCTGGGAGAAGACAAAAACCAGGCGGCCGTTGATCGTTCCGGAGCCGGTAACGACACCGTCACCGGGAATATGCTGCTCGTCCATCCCGAAATCGACGCAATTATGTTCGACATACATGTCGATTTCTTCAAACGAATCTTCGTCGAGCAGGATATCGATCCGCTCGCGTGCGGTCAGCTTGCCCTTGGCGTGCTGGCTATCGATCCGCTTTTGCCCGCCGCCGAGCATGGCTTCGGCGCGCTTGGCTTCTAATTGTGCGATTATGTCTGACATGCATCCCCCGGCTGTGAATCACTTGGTGCGATAGGCCCTAGCCAATGCACAGCCGGTTAGGCAATCGTCAATAGTAATTAATCACGCGATTAAACCTGAGCTATGGCCGAGTATGCCGTAGCGTCAGCCTATTTGAACAGGACGAGCTCCTCGGCCATGCTGGGATGCAGCGCGACCGTATCGTCAAATGCCTGTTTGGTCAGGCCGGCTTTCACCGCAATCGCCGCTGCCTGCAATATTTCCGGCGCGTCCGGGCCGATCATGTGCAATCCCAATATCTTCTCGGTCGGGTGCTCGACGATCATCTTGTAGAGACTGCGTTCGGCCCGATCCGCAAACACATTGCGCATCGCCCGGAAATCGGAAGAATAAACTTTGATATTGCCATATTTTTCCCGCGCTTCGCTCTCCGTCAGGCCGACGGATGCAATCGGTGGCTGAGAGAATACCGCTGACGGGATGTTGTCATAGTCAACGGTGCGCGGATTGCCGCCGAACACCGTATCGGCAAAGGCCTGGCCTTCGCGGATCGCGATCGGCGTCAGCTGGACCCGGTCGGTGACATCGCCGACGGCGTAGATACTTTCGACATTGGTCTGGCTATATTCATCGACCATGATTGCGTCTCTGCCATTGGTCGCAACACCGGCATGTTCCAGCCCCAAACCGTCAACTTTTGGTCGTCTTCCGGTCGCTGCGAGCACAATATCGGCACGAACCGGCACATTTTTGCCGTCCATATACACATCAAGCGCGCCATCTTCCCGCTTCTCGATCTTGTCGAAGGAGCAGTTGACCTTGAAACTGATTCCCTTGGCCAGAGATATCTGGATCAGCCGGTCGCGCACGCTTTCATCGTAACCGCGCAGGATGATGTCGGAGCGGTTCACCACCGTAACATCGCTACCTAACCCATTGAATATACCAGCAAATTCATTGGCAATATAGCCACCGCCGGCAATGATGATATTTTCGGGCAGCTTCTCCAGATGAAACATGTCGTTGGAAGTCGACATCAGTTCGCTACCCGGAAAATCCGCCACAGCCGGCCAGGCACCAACCGCGATCAAGATATATTTCGCGGTCACCGTCTTGCCGCCCGCCAGTTTGATCTCATGCGGTCCAGTCAGCTCTGCGCGCTCGAGAATGATCTCAACCCCATGATTTTTAAGGGTTTCGGTATAGGCATTGTTGAGCCGGTCGACGTCCTTGAGGACATGGTCGCGCAATCTGGCCCAGTCAAATTTGGCATTGTCCCAGGTCCAGCCAAAATTCTTGCCATCTTCCAGCTCTTCCGAGAAATGCGAGCCGTAAACCAGCAGCTTTTTCGGGACGCAGCCGCGAATGACGCAGGTGCCACCAACCCGATATTCCTCGGCCACAGCAACTTTTGCACCATAGGATGCCGAAACCCGGGCGGCACGTGTTCCGCCGGAACCTGCTCCGATAACGAACAGGTCATAATCAAATTCAGCCATCTGTAATTCCTTGTTGTCAGGCTCCAAAGGCCCGCCTTTTCAATTCTTCGGTCGATGCGTCCAATCGGTTACCATCCTCGGCCGCCAGCTTGTTCGCCATTTGCTTGCCAAGCTCGACGCCAAATTGATCGAATGGATTGATATTCAGCAAAACCGCATTCACAAAAGTACGATGCTCGTAAAAAGCCAGCAGCGCACCCAGTGAACATGCTTCCAATTCTTCCAGTAATATGGTGACCGATGGCCTGTCACCCTGATAGTTTCGATGACTGTCATCGGATTTTTTGCCCGCCATCAATGCCGCGCCCTGAGCGAAGCAGTTTAGCAGCAGGCCATTATGATGGGCCGGGCTCAAGGAATCGCCCGGTTCGATGACCGCGAGAAACTCGACCGGCACCAGATGGCTGCCCTGATGGAGCAGCTGGAAAACGGCGTGCTGCGCATCGGTTCCGACACCGCCCCAGACGATCGGGCTCGAATTAAGCGACAGCGGTTCACCGTCGATCGTCACGGACTTGCCGTTGCTCTCCATCTCCAGTTGCTGGAGATAGTCGGGAAGCAGGCCCAGGCGTTCGTCATAAGCGAACACGGCTCTGGTTTCACATCCGCGAACCTGAGCATAATATTGATCGGCAAAGGCCGCGAGTACTGGAATATTCTGGTCCCACGCAGCCGCTTGAAAATGCTCGTCCATATCGGCAGCGCCAGCCAGTAAATCAGCAAACACATCATGGCCCAGCGCGAGAGCAACGCTAAACCCGATCGAGGACCATAAGGAATAGCGTCCGCCAACAGTCTCGGAAAATGGCAATATTCGAGTCTCATCGATACCCCATTGTACAGCCTGTTCCGGATCTGCTGTAAGCGCGACGACTTGCCCCAGCGGATCGACAACCCCCTGCTCCCGCATCCAGTCGAGTACCGATTGTGCGTTCAGCAAGGTTTCTGCGGTGGTGAATGTCTTTGAGGCAATGACCAGCAGCGTCTTTTCAGCTGTGAAACGCTCCAATACCGGCTCAAGCGCGGTGCCGTCGATATTCGACACGACCGCCAGTTCATATTTTTCATCTCCAAGCTTCAGCGCCTGATGCAGCATTTTCGGACCCAGCGCCGAGCCGCCGATGCCAAGATGAATGATCTGGGTGAATTCGCCGAGAGCACCAGAGTCGATAATTTCGATCAGACTTTTCATGCGCCGGTGCAGAGCGCGAGCATTGTCGACACTCGCCGGATCGCCAGTGCCGCGTTCAGCGCAATGTTCTGCTGCCCGACCTTCGCTGATATTGACTGGCTCGCCCGATAACAGCGCGTTCATTTTACCTGACAGTCCGACATCACCGGCAAGTTCTTGAAAGGCCTGGATCGCCTGTCGATTCAGATGTGTTTTCGACAAGTCAAAATAAATACCCGACTGCTCCAGGCCCAGATATTTCAACCGATCGGCATCTTCCTCGAACAGCTGGTTTAGCGATACCTGCGGAATCGCCTTGATCGTCCGCCAATGGTCTGAAGTCATTCTATCATCCGATCTTGAAAGTCTGAATTGCGCGGCCCCGTTGACTGGCTCTGCCCTATCTGCCGGACAGTCGTGTCTCAAGTTGAAAATCGCCGCGATCAGGAGTTAGCAAGAAATCTTGACGCCAAAGCCATTGTCAGCGAAGGGGCGCCATGACGCGAAACAAAGCAGAACGATCGGAAACCCGCGACTTTATCGCGTTCCTTGTAAAACTGGCTCTATTCATATTGATATTGCGCAGTTTCATTTTCTCACCATTCAATATTCCCTCGGAATCGATGCAGCCGCGACTGGTCGTCGGGGACTATTTGCTGGTCGCCAAATGGCCCTATGGTTTCTCGCAATACAGCCTGCCGTTCAGCGCTCCCCTGATCCCCGGACGCATATTGCCGCATTCGCCAGAACCGGGGGATGTGGTGGTGTTCAAGGCTCCTCCAAACGCCCATGACGATTATATCAAGCGGGTGATCGGGCTGTCTGGCGACATCATTCAAGTCACCAATGGGATAGTCTCGATCAACGGCACACCGGTCGAAAAGAAAAGAATCGACGATTTCGAACTTCCTGTAACGCCGAATAGCCCCTGCTACCGTTCCGAATTTGAATCGACGTCGCAAAATGGTGGCACGATCTGCCGCTATCCGCAGTTTCAGGAAACGCTGCCCAATGGTGTTACGTATCGCGTCCTGGACGTTGACCAGAATTCCGAAGGCGATAATACGCAAGCTTTTGTGGTACCGGAAGGGCATATGTTTTTGATGGGTGACAATCGCGACCGCAGCGCCGACAGCCGCTTCCCTGCTCAGGAAGGTCAGGCCATTGGGATGGTGCCCGAGGAAAATCTGGTTGGCAAAGCGCTAATTTCCGTATTCTCGACCGATGGATCGGCTGAATGGATCAAACCATGGACGTGGTTTACCGCTGCGCGCTGGGACCGCATTGGAGAAGGATTTTGAACCGCCCGGACTTTCTGGAATGGATCGCCGAGATCACAGCCGAACAGCCTGTGACACCCGAGCTTTACATAAGAGCAGCAACCCACGGCAGCCATGGAGAAGAAGATTATCAGCGCCTGGAATTCCTCGGCGACCGGGTGCTGGGACTGGTAATCGCAGATCATCTCTACCATCAATTCCCGCAGGAGCCGGAAGGGCAATTATCGCAACGGCTCAACGGTCTGGTATCAGGCCCGGTGTGTGGCGATGTCGCCAAGCATATCGGTGTTGGCAATCATATCCTGCTGGGTAAGCAAGCGCGCGACGATGGCGCCCGGCACAGTGTGAAAGTTCTGGGCGATGTCATGGAATCCCTGATCGGCGCGGTCTATCTCGATCACGGCATGGAGGCGGCTCGCAATTTCATTCTACGTCATTGGGAAAGCCGGGTGTCGGCAACAGTTGCCGATATCCGGCATCCAAAATCCGCCTTGCAGGAGTGGGCCGCTGCCAATAATCGCAAGGTTCCGGCCTATGAATTGATTGAAAAAAGTGGCCCTCATCACGATCTGAAATTCACCGTTCGGGTGAGTGTCAGCAATATTGGCGAGGTTGAAGCAACGGCTTCCGCCATTCAGGCAGCCGAGACCGAAGCGGCAAAGAAATTTCTGGAAAAATTCACATGACACAAAAATGCGGCGTAGTGGCATTGATTGGCGCCCCCAATGCCGGCAAATCAACCCTGATCAACGCGCTTGTCGGACAGAAAGTCGCGATCACCAGTTCCAAACCGCAAACCACCAGAACGCGGCTATTGGGTATCGCGATTGAGGCTGATACCCAGCTTCTGCTGGTGGACACGCCGGGGATATTCGAACCGCACCGTCGCCTGGACCGCGCGATGGTGTCCGCGGCCTGGGAAGGCGCGGAAGATGCCGATATTATCGTGATGCTGGTCGATGCGAGAGCGGGACTCGGTACAAAGGTCACCTCGATAGTCGAACGGATCAAACATCGGTCAGAGAAGACCATATTGGTGATGAACAAGGTCGATATTGCCGCGAAGGACAAGATGCTCGGTCATGTCGTCAAGCTGCACGAGCAAGCCGATTTCGACGAAACCTTTTTTGTCAGCGCCAAAACCGGTGACGGACTGGAAGAACTGAGAGCCTATCTGACGCAGGCGATGCCTGAAGGGCCCTGGCATTTTCCCGCCGATCAAGTGTCAGATGCCAGCGAACGGATTCTTGCTGCGGAAATTACGCGCGAGCAGGTGTTCCGGCAGTTGCATGCGGAATTGCCTTACGCGACCGCGATCGCGATGGAACAATACAAGGAGCGACCCGATGGCTCGCTCGAAATTCATCAGCAGATCCTCGTCGAAAAGGCCAGCCAGAAAGCCATCATCCTTGGCAAGGGTGGTCATCAGATCAAGGAAATCGGCGCCAAAGCCCGTGCTGAACTGTCCGGAATTTTGGGGAAGCCGGTTCATCTTTATCTGCATGTCAAAGTCAGTGCCAATTGGGATGAAGACAGAAGTCTCTATCAGGATATGGGTCTGGATTGGGTTAAATAGCTGAAACTGTCAGGTTTTTGGCCACGATCATCGCTACCGATAGGTAGTATACCGGATAGGCGAAAACCGTGCTTGCGAATATTCGGGACTGGAAAGGCGGTGGACTGGGCTGATTTACGGACCTTGCCCCACGCGCATTTGACTCAATGAACCAATCGCAACAAAGGACCATCTATGAGCCACGTCTTGCACGATCTCCATGCCGAATTTCCGGACCACAGCGACATTCTGCACGAACTGAAAGTTTCGGATCGACACTTCCGGACCCTTGCCGACCGGTATCACGATATTAACAAGGAAATTCACCGCATTGAATCGGAAGTCGAAGCCGCTTCCGACGAACGGAGCGAGGACTTGAAAAAGCAGCGCCTGCATATTCTGGACGAAATCGCTGCGATGATTTCCAAAGCAAAAGCGGCCTGAACAAGAAATCGGATCAAGAAAGAGTGAGGTTCAGCAACCTCACTCTTTTTATCCACAGCAAGCCTATTCGGCTTTGGCTTTCGTCGGCGCCTTCTTGGCCGCAGGCTTCTTTTTGGCAGCAGGCTTTTTCTTCGCCGCCGGCTTTTTCTTGGCAGCCGGTTTTTTCTTGGGGGCCGCTTTTTTCGCCCGCTTTTTTGCCGGGCCTTTGGCTGCGCGGTCATCGATCAGCTGAGCTGCTTCTTCCAAAGTCAGCTGATCCTTGTCGACTGTTTTTGGCAAAGACGCATTGGTGGTGCCATCGGTAACATAGGGGCCATAGCGGCCATCCATCAGTTTGATCTCGGACTCGGTGCGCGGGTGATTGCCCATGATCTTGAGCGGTTCCATCTTGCCACGACCACGACCACCACCATTTTTTGCCGCATCCGCCAGCTTGGCAACCGCAGCGTTCATGCCGATTTCGAACACTTCCTGCGTATTTTCCAGCCGTGCCGAGCTGCCATTATGGCTCAGATAGGGGCCATAACGGCCGATTTGTGCCATCACGGGTTCGCTGGTTTCCGGATGAATGCCGACTTCACGAGGCAATGACAGCAATTTTACAGCCCATTCGAGACCGAAATCTTCTGCCGGAATATCCTTGGGGATTGACGAGCGCTTGGCTTCCTTGCCTTCGCCTTTTTCGACATAAGGTCCAAAGCGCCCCACTTTTTTGGTAATTTTTTCATCGCTGTCCGGATCGACACCCAGTTCCTGCGGTCCCTCATCCTCGTCAGCATTGGCGCCACCACCCTGCGCAAAACGCCGGGTGAATTTGCATTCGGGATAGTTGGAGCAAGCGACAAAAGCGCCGAAGCGGCCACCGCGGAGGGCGAGCTTGCCTTCGTTGCACCGGGGACAAAGCCGGGGATCAGTGCCGTCTTCCTTTTCCGGAAAAAGATAAGGCTCCAGGAATGTATCCAGTTCCGCCGTAACTTCTGACGGCAATTTTTCCATCACTTCGACGGTCTTCGGCTTGAAGTCATGCCAGAATGCTTCGAGAATGGCCTGCCATTGCGCGCGGCCACCGCTGACTTCGTCGAGTTCATCCTCGAGCCCGGCGGTATAGTCATAAGCTACATAACGATCGAAAAAACGCTCGAGAAATCCCGTCAGCAACCGTCCGCTCTCCTCTGCGAAGAACCGGTTTTTTTCGATCCGGACATAGGCGCGGTCTTTCAGCGTCTTGATGATCGAGGCATAGGTCGATGGTCGGCCGATACCCAATTCTTCCATCTTCTTGACCAGACTGGCTTCGCTGTAGCGCGGCGGTGGCTGGGTAAAATGCTGGGTCGCATCAACGGCTTTCTTGGCCGGGCTGTCGCCCTTGGACATGGCCGGAAGCAAACCACCATCTTCGTCCTTGTCGTCATCCCGGCCTTCTTCGTATAGCGCCAGGAATCCTGGGAATTTCACAACCTGTCCATTCGCTCTCAGGCCCGTTTTGCCGGTCCCGTCAAGCATTTCAACGGTGGTTCGTTCGAGGCGGGCCGAAGCCATCTGGCTGGCCATCGCCCGCTTCAGAATGAGATCATAGAGCTTGGCATGATCGCCACTGCCGACGCTCCGTTTCGTGAAACTGGTCGGGCGGATCGCTTCATGCGCTTCCTGCGCGTTCTTTGCCTTGGTCTTGTAGATGCGCGGGCTGTCCGGGACATAGCTTGCGTCATAGCGATCAGCGATCGCCTTGCGCGCAGCCGAAATCGCGCTGCCATCCATTTGCACGCCGTCGGTCCGCATGTAAGTAATCGCGCCATCTTCATAAAGTTGCTGAGCAATGCGCATCGTGTGACTGGCTGAATAGCCAAGCTTGCGCGCCGCTTCCTGTTGCAGCGTCGAAGTCGTGAATGGCGGTGGTGGATTGCGGGTCAGCGGTTTGGTTTCGATCGATTCAATCGTGAACAGCCCGTTTTCAACCGCAGCCTTGGCCAGCATCGCCTGATCTTCGTTGGCCAGATCCATTTTGCCGAGTTTTTTCCCGTCGTGAATCGTTAGTCGCGCCTCAAAGGCCTGGCCGCCCTGCTCCATTTGGGCCGTAACCGACCAATATTCCTGCGGCCTGAACGCTTCGATTTCTCGTTCCCGCTCGACGATCAGCCGCAGCGAGACCGATTGCACTCGCCCTGCGGATTTAGCGCCGGGAAGCTTGCGCCACAACACCGGTGACAAAGTAAATCCGACCAGATAGTCCAGCGCCCGCCTTGCACGATAAGCGTCGATCAGATCATCATCCAGCGCGCGCGGGTGCGCCATCGCCTCGGTCACCGCCGCCTTGGTAATCGCATTGAAGGTCACCCGGTCTACGATATCGGGCAGCGCCTTCTTGTTCCGTAACACTTCCTGTACGTGCCAGCTGATTGCTTCCCCTTCCCGGTCAGGGTCGGTCGCGAGGATCAGTCGTGTGGCTTTTTTCGATTCGGCAGTAATCTCTTTGAGCTGTTTTGCCTTGTCGGCATAATTCTGCCAGGTCATGGCAAAACCATCCTCCGGATCGACCGAACCATCTTTCGGTGGAAGGTCGCGAATATGGCCGTAGGATGCCAAGACCTTGAAATCCGATCCGAGATATTTTTCAATGGTTTTGGCTTTGGCGGGTGACTCAACAATAACTAGCTGCATATGTTCCGATTTTCATTTTTCTCACGTATACGCGCGAGGCTGTGGCAGGGATTGGGGTTAGGTCAAGTTTTTTCACGTTCAAACTTAGTGAGCCGAATATAAATAAGCGGAAAGACGATCCACGGCACCATGATCGCGAAACTGGCCAAACTTTCAAAAATAGTCATGTATATTAGTGGGGCGACCCGTTCGAAAGAAACAAAAACGAAAGCAACGACAGCTCCAAATAGCGCAAAAATCGGCAGCGAAAT
>JAGPVK010000307.1 GCA_018067055.1 Sphingomonadales bacterium
CCACGGGCGCCAACGGTCACCGCACCCAGTCGTGCGACCTGATGATCCTCATCAACCACCGCGCGCGCCGACAGGAACATTGGTACGCCGATCGCTTGCGCTGACAATTTACCGATGCGGAGGCTGTAATTGCCATAGGGAACGCCATCGAACAGGAAGAAACCGTCAAATTCGGTCTGTGTTTCACGCACGACACGGCCCTTGCCGTCGACCAGTTCCAGGCCGACGCCGGCAATCGCACCGCCGCCGCTGCGGATTAGCGTGCCCTCGATTTCGCCGGCGCTGACCAGTGGCAGCTCGACCGTCATCGCCACTCCGGGTCGCGGCGTGATCACCACGCCGGGCAAGGCAGGCTGGACATAAGGATTGGGCAGGCTGCTGCTGTCAATCCCGATCAACACCGCTCGGAATGGCTGCAGATTGTCGATCACCGCCCGGCCGTTGGCATCGGTGGCGGTGAGCGCCACCGTCTGCCCGGCGGTCAGTTCGACATTTTCTGCCAGTTTCTCGCCCGGCTGGCGAACCCCGTCGCCGTTGGCATCATGAAACACGATCGCCAGCGCTTGTCCATTATTGGCCAGCTTGTTGTTCGAGAAACGGAATTTTCCATTGCGCGGATCCGGTCCCAGGCTGAACGCAAGATTGAGTCCGGCGGCGACCGACCCGTCGCTTGCGGCTTCAGCGCTGGCGGTCAGCGAAAAGCGTTCGAACCGGCGAATGATGCCGATCCCCGCGCGCCCACGATCCAGTCCGGCATCATAGCCAAGCTCGGCGCGCCAGTTGGACCGCTCCCCTGCCTGCCATTCACCGGTAAAATTGACCCTTTCAAAACGTTTCTCCGGCGCCAGACGGTAAACCGCTTCACCACGCAGCCGGATGTTGCCGATCCGGCCATTGGCGAGCAGCCGCGCGCCGAGACGGTCCGGTGGGTCGGGCCCGATATCGCTGAATCGTTTCTCCCAATTTAGTTCTCCGGTCAGCGACAGCCGGTTCAGGTTCAGCGACATGCGGCCGGTGATGTCGAGGCTGTCGCGACCGTCGGAGCGCGTTTCATATTGCGCGTCGATGTGCACAGGCACCGCTTTGCTGCCGATCTTGAAACTATGATCGACCGACAGGCTATGCTGTGATTCGACATGTTTATCAATCTGGTCGGAGATAAAGCCGCCCCGCGCCCAGACCGATTCGGCGGTAATGTAGCTATCGCCAAGCTGTCCGAGCAACTGGCCACGAAAGGCCATACCGCGACCCAGATCAGACGCAGCGGACAGTTCCACCAGCGTTGGCCCAACCGCACGGCGGACCGATCCTTCCAGATAGTCGTAGCGATGACCCTCGATTTGCAGGCTGAACAAGGAAGCCGCAACCGAAGTTTTGGCGTTCAGACCGCGTTCCAGTCCGACTCCGCCGCGCCAACCAGACTGTCGGATGGGTGAATTAGGACCGAATCGGATCAAATCTTCGCCTGCTTCGTGAACTCCGGCCCAATAATAGGTCTGTCTGGGCGGTATCGAGTCCAGTCCCACGGGAATGACCTTGATATCCCGCCGAATCTGGCCCTGCGGACCATAGAGCACGACTTCAAAGCGATTCTGACCGTAAAGCAGCGGCACATCAATAAATTCATAGCGGCCATCGGTCCGGTTTTCGGCAAAGGCGAGCAATTGGTCATTGCGGTAGAGTTCTGCATCCCAGCCATTGGGCAATTCCCCACGAAAACTGGTGCGATCAAAACTGTCCGACCGCTCTACCGGACGGTTGGTTACCAATGCTCCGCGGCCGGCAACAGACTGGGAAACCAGCGCCGTAGAGAAGGTCGATACATCGCCCAAAGCAAAGTGGGTTGCCTTTAGCGGCCCGAGCAACTCCCCCTTGGGGTCGGTACGATAGGCCCGAAGCCGCAGGTTTTCTGGTACACCGCTGCTATCGGAGGAAAGTCGGGCATCGAAGCTGGCTTTGCCAATTTCACCGGATGCGTAAAGTTCATAACGCACGTCAAATTTTTGTCCCGACCGTTTGTCCCTCAGTCCACCAGCGGAAACCACAGCATCAACCGAGGGTGTCCGCCAGAATTTATAGGGCTCCGACGATTGCGGCAAAGCAGACAGGTCGAAACTTTTGCGCGGTCGGATTTTGGCGGCCTGTTCCTTGCGCGCCAGCGCGCGTTCAAAGGGTAGCTGTGTATCGGACTTGACGGTCAGCAAAGCATTGGACAGGTCAGGCGTGAAATTGATATCAAACCAGTTCGACAGGCTTTTCACATCGATACACCAGCCCTCCGGTACGTCATAAATTTGCCCGGAGAGCAGTTTTTTGCTGTCTTTCCCCTTTTGTACCATGTCACTGTCACGATCGATGGTCAGTGTCTGATTCTCCGAAAAGATCCACCCAGTTGCGCGGCGCGACTTTTTGTCGAGACGCAGCGGAATGTCCATTGCGACGATGATATCGGCGAGATCAACGCATATCCCGGAATCTGTTTGATAGCCCCGCACGCCATCTCCCAGCCGGTAATTGCCGGACCGCAAGTCAAACAACAGAGCATCGTCATCGCTGGCCGACCAGTCGCTGGCCGCCTGAACCGGTGATGCCAAGAACAGCGAAGCCGCCGAGATCGCAATGATCCCCGCGGCTTTGACCAGCGCATCAAAGCGTCGGCCGATTATCTTATATTGCTGTCCCATGGCCTTCATCATGACTGATTGACGGCGTGATGCCGCATTAAGTCATTGATAGATAAGATTTATCTGATAACCATGTCGGTTTTGGCGATCAGCGCTCCGCCATCATTGGCCGATTCATAATAAGCAACCGAGATCTGTCCATTGAGCTGGGCTGCGATCTCCGGCGGTACCGGCAAGGAGACGGTTCGCTTGGTCACTTCCGGATAGACCGCGATGCCGCGGGCAATCATGACCGGTTCATCGATACCCGGCTTGGTGATACGGATTTCTCCATAAGTGGAACGATCGCCCGATCGACTGAGATCAAAGGCAAAGGATTGTCCATCTGCGTCCTTCTCCATCCGGCCATTGGCAATCGCAGCCGTGGCCTGCAGATTGCCGTAGCGGACAATGATCGGAATGGTAACGCCGTAGATCGGCGTCAGCGCAATGGTAAACCCGCCATCCGGTACTGTCTGGTCGGTCACCGAGCGGGTTTCGGGAATCGCCCGGAAAAGCAGATGTACCCGATATTCGCCGTCTGGAAGGCCTTCGGGGGCGCGGACACCCAACCGTATCGCCTGCGGCTGATTGGGCGGCAGGGTGACCCGGCGCGGCGCATAGCGGATCATCGCCTTGGCGGCCTGTTCGATTTCATTGGCCTGGTCTTCGGTAACCTCTTCCAGGCGACCGTCGGCCGTCATCCGGCGCAGTTCGAGCGAAATACGGTAGGTTGCGGTTTCCGAGCCAATATTGTTCAAGATCACTTCGGTACCGCGGTCACCATCGAGCACAACTCGCGTCGGTGCGACCAGAAGGTCGCCCGCAGCCTGTGCCGGCATGGTTGTCATCAGCATTGCCGTTGCGAGGCTGGTCAGCCCGATGCAACAGGTCTTCAAAGCCCTGAGAGCCTCTATGGTCATCATATTCTCCGTCTTTACTGGTCATATTGCACGGATAGGCGGTTTTTTTTTGCGCCTGTTCCCATCTCCCTCATGAACAAAGAAGGTTACCAAAGCGCTAAGCATAAGTTATTTTTGGGCATCGGCGGGACATCCACCGGTCAGGATCTGGCATAAAAAACCCGCCCGCGACAAGGGTCGCGAGCGGGCAATATGTCTTCTGATCGGCGGTCTGATGCGCCGCCGACTGCGCTTTAGTTGTAGTTTACCGTTACGTTGAAAGAGCCCTCATAGGCGCCATCCGCCTGGTTGGCACCCACGTTGAGCAACCCACCCACGTTGAAAGAGCCGGCACCGCCGGTCAATGTAAGGGTCGATACGCTGGCAACAATATTGGCGGTCATCGTGTTCGTGCCGCTGGTAAGGGTAACGCTTGGATCGGAGGCAACGCTCACGGTCTCGCCAGCAGTACCGGTTACATCAAAACCAGCTGCAGAAGTGGTGCCCGAGCAAACCAGCCCGGCGCCGCACGACATGCCACCAGCGCTAACGGAAACGGTCGAGGCCGCGGTGCCGGTAACGATCGTACCGAAATCAAGCGCGCTGCCATCGGATTCGACGGAAACCTGCTTCAGGATATTCGCCCGGGCGTCGGCCGTAGCCGTATCGGCGCGTGCAGCAGTTGCGCCCATTACCGAAGCCACAAGCACGGAAGAGGCCAAAGCGGCCTGGATAAATTTTGTCATAGTTACTGGTCCCTATTTTTCATTACGTGGTTGAAAGGACACATGCGGTGTAGACTGACCAAACCCACTGGGCAGCTATCGCCTGTATCAACATTCAGCCGCTCTTATCCAAGGGAAAGAATAAGACTTTGCTGCGAGTCATGGTTAATTTCGAATTAATCTGCTTTGCTATTGATTTATATATATAATATAGGATGATTCTGGCGTCATTTGCGGTTCAGGCCGCACGAAAATTGACTGTCTAACGAGCTGACAGACGCAGAATGCTAGATATGCTCTCCGGTGAGACGCTGGCAAATCAGGTCGAGTTGATCAAGATTGGCATATTCAATCGCCATGGTTCCGCCCTGCCCATCGGACTGGATTTTGACCTTCAGTCCGAGCAGATCACCAAGATGCGTTTCCAGCGCCTGGATATCCGCATCGGTCTCCGAGAGCGATACCGGCTTTTTGCTCGACGAGCGGGTCTGACTGCTCAGTGATTTGCGCACCAGTCGCTCGACGTCCCGAACCGATAGTCCCTGTTTCGCAATTTGCGGTGCCAGCTCTTCGGCATTGGGTGCGTTGATCAGTGCCCGGGCATGGCCCATCGACAGTTTTTCATCGACAACCAGCGCCTTCACGCTGTCCGGTAACTCGAGCAGGCGCATCAGATTGGCGATATGGCTGCGCGATTTTCCGACAATCTCGGCCAAGCGGGACTGGCTATGGCCAAAATCCTGGCTCAGCCTGGCATAAGCCTCGGCCTCTTCGATAACATTGAGGTCCTTGCGCTGGACATTCTCGACGATCGCGATTTCCAGCGTTTCTTCATCGTTGAGGTTGCGGACGACGGCCGGGATCTGGTGCAAGCGTGCTCGCTGCGCAGCGCGCCAGCGCCGCTCACCGGCGACGATCTGAAAATTCTTGCCGTGCGGGCGCACGACGATCGGCTGAATCACGCCCCGCTGCCGCATGCTGTCGGCCAGTTCATCGAGCGCGTCCGAATCAAAATGCTGTCGCGGCTGATCGGGATTGGGCCGAATGTCGGAAACCGCGATCGACCGCAGGCCATCAATGACCGTGGTCGAAGCAGGCCGTTCGCTATCGACGGCTTCGTCGGTGATGATCGGTTCTTCCCGCTGAATGTCCCCGAACAGGCTGTTCAGTCCCCTGCCCAGCCCGGTAACACGCTTTGGCGCGCGCTTGCTTTTGTCGTTCACGGCCTGATCGTCAGCCATCAAGCAGCCACCTTTCGATCCGGCAAGCGGCCAATCAACTCGCGCGCCAGGTCGATATAGGCAACCGATCCGCTGCAGCGATAATCATAGATCAAGGCGGGAAGCCCATGGCTCGGCGCTTCGGACAGACGGACGTTGCGCGGGATCACGGTTTCAAAAACCACATCGCCCAGACAGGCGCGGACATCATCGGAAACCTGTTCGGTCAATTTGTTGCGGCGATCGTACATGGTCAGGACCACGCCCATCACCGAAAGCTGACGGTTGAAGCGGGCGCGGATACGCTCGACGGTCTGCAGCAACTGGCTCAGGCCCTCGAGCGCGAAAAACTCGCATTGCAGCGGCACCAGCAGAGATTCGACCGCGACCATGGCGTTGAGCGTAAGCAGACCCAATGACGGTGGGCAGTCGATCAATATGATATCCCAACGACCGTTATCTGCGGCATCCAGAGCTTTTTTCAGACGGTGCGTCCGCTCTTCAAATTCGACCAGCTCCACTTCGGCGCCGGAAAGGTCGACCGTGGCCGGAACGATATCCAGTCCCGGCACCTTGGTCTGGTTGATACAGTCGGCCAGTGGGACGTCATTAATCAGCAGATCATAGCTGCTGTTGACGCGATCGCCCTGCGACAATCCAAGTCCGGTCGACGCATTGCCTTGCGGATCGAGGTCGATCAGCAGGACTTTCCAGCCGCTGGCGGCCAGGGCCGTGGCCATATTGATTGCCGTGGTGGTCTTGCCCACGCCACCTTTTTGATTGGCTATTGCGATACGAACCATTGTCAGTTCCGCCCTAAAAATAGGTTTCTAGCCCTTTCCCACCAATATACCGGCATCCGGATCGGTCAAACTATGTTCCACGTGAAACATTTTTTGCCGTTTTGGCGACAGGCCTTTCAACTCCCTTACCGCATTTTTGCCTTTAGGTAAGAGCCAAACCGTATTTTCTGTGGAAAAACGGTGCGAAAGTGCGATGAGCCGTTCCAAAGGGGCAAAGGCTCGGGCGCTTATCACATCGACCGGGAAGCTTTCTATCTGCTCCAGGCGATCAGCAATGACCAATGCATGATCACTCATGCCCGTCTTCTCGACCACCTCATTCAGAAATTCCGCTCGGCGTTTGCGCGATTCAACCATCCGCACCTGATAAGGTGTGAGTATCGCAATCACGATCCCGGGGAAGCCGGCTCCTGTCCCGAGATCAAGCCAGATCTTGCCGGGATCCGGCGTAGGAGCATGACGCAATAATTGGGCGCTATCGACAATATGGCGAGACCAAAGATGGTCAGCACTGGCCTTGGAAATGAGGTTCTGCCGCTGCATCTCGTCGCGCAGCAAAGCACTAAACGTTTCCAGCCGGTCCCATGTTTCACGTGAAACATCAAACTCTGCGCGAAGCCAGGCTTGCGCTTCTTCTTCGGTCATGCAGCGATATTCCTGTTGTCCCGGCGACGTGCGTGTACGAGAATCGCGGCGAGCGCTGCTGGCGTAATCCCCCTGATGCGGGAGGCTGCAGCCAGCGTGTCCGGCCGAGCCATTGTCAGGCGCTCCACCATTTCATTGGAAAGTCCGGCAATCGCGGCATAGTCCAGATCATCACCGAGAGATATTTGCTCATTGGCCCGGAGGTCGCGCAATTCCGATTCCTGCCGCTCAAGATAAGGCGCATAGCGCGCATCTTCTTCAATCTCCAACATCAGGGCCGGATCACCGGAGACAAAAGATGCTTCCAATTCTTCCAGTGATGCGATGCTGATATTGGGAAAGCGGAGCCACTGGAACAGGCTCTGCCGGGTGCCGTCACGCCGAACTTCGATACCGACCTTCACCAGATCTTCGCTGGAATATATGCTTTCCAGTGCTTTCAGGATAGTGTCGCGGGCCTGCTGTCGGTTGTTGAACCAGTTGGTCCGTTCCGATGACAGGCAACCCGCATCCATGGCGATTGGCGTTAACCGCGTAGAAGCATTATCAGCCCGCAGCCGCAACCGATATTCCGCCC
>JAGPVK010000308.1 GCA_018067055.1 Sphingomonadales bacterium
AGCCCAACTGGCTTTCTATGGTCTCCAGAGCTTCGATTTTTTTGCCGGCTTTTTCAAACTGGGCAGTGAGTTTTTTCTCGACCCCGCCGCTTGAGTCCAGGCCCAGCCCCTTGGTCTGTGCGGATGCCAGCGACAGTGCCGCAGCCCAGGTTTCCATCCGGTTGAGCGTGCGCTCGGAAATGTTGGAAGCGTCGACGATCCGGTCGAGGTCATCGCGCAGTGATGGCTTGACGCGCGCGTCGAGCTTTTCCTGCCCCGGCGAAACCGCCAGACGCGAGAATATTCTAGCAGCGCTCTGGGTGTCATCCAGTCCGAGCACCTCGATCACCAGTTGATCCGAATCGGCGATTGCCGCCTCCAGCGCGGATGTGCGCCATTCGACGTTGTCGGGCAGGATATGAATCGTGCCGAACATATAGGCCGTGCCGATCTGGTCCGGATTGGTGCCGCTGACCTTCCACATCGCAGGTGTGCCATTCTTGACGGTGTTCAGGATCACCGGATCGGGCGCATTGTTGCACGCACCGAGCAACAGCGAAGCCAGAAGGGAAAGCAGGGGGATGATGATTCGCATGGGACCTATTTGGCGTGATTGCCGGGAAAAGAAAGCCCGGGGTTAAGAAAATTCAATATTCAATCCGTTCCGCCACCAGCCCCTTTTTCGCCAGCACGGCCTGCAGGCTGCTGGGGCCGGCGAGATGGCCAGCACCGACCGCGAGGAATATTGTGCCAGGCTGTTTCATCCGCTGTTCGACCCATTCGGCCCAGCTGATATTGCGATTGACCAGCAACGTATCATAGATGATCTTGTCGTCGAGCCCGGCATTCATCAATTCTCCCAGCGCATCAACATTGGCGTTGGCCCATTCGATGACCATCTGTTCCATGCCGTCGGCCGCATCATCGATCGTATCGACGGTGAAATTGAGAAAGCGAATCTGCACCGCCTCCGGCAGATCATCGAAAAATTTCAGCTGCTGCTCGGGTGTTTCCAGACCGGTAATCTTGATCGTCCGCGCTCCCGCTCGCGCCAGCAAGGCATCCTCGGCACCCTGATCCGAAGCATAGCCGTTGCGCATCAGCGGGATCAGCGAAATATTGACGCTGGCGAACCAGGGATCAAGCGGATCAAAAGCGGCGACCGGCACGTTCAGCCGGGTCAATGCCGCTTCATATTTTGCCCGGTCTTCCGCAGACAATTTGTCGCGCAGCGATATCCCGGTCTTGTCGATTGCCAGATCGCTGACAATTTTCGCCATCACCCCCGGGTCGGGCTTGACCATTTCGACCACCAGTTCGTCCGATGCCTCGAAACTGTCTTTCACCGCCTCGTCGAACCAGGTCATGCCGGGCTTGAGGATGTGGACGGTGCCGAACAGATAGATGGTGGTGTCTGCATCCCTGATCACCCAGAGCGCCGGATCGGCATCATCGGGCATTACCGCAGCGGCTGTCACGGGCGCGGTAACGGCATCGTCGCCTGCGCTTGCCGGCTCTTGCCGGATCGCCGGGCATGCGGTGAGCGTCAGATAGAGGGGAAGGAGTAAAGCGTTGAGAAACCAGCGACGCACCATGAAAAATTTGCTCCAACAGAAGGCAGAGCCGGCTTCATTGAACAATTGACGGCAAATGCCCAGCAAATTTTGACCGATCGTCCTGGGGCACTGGTGGGTGCCGGATAAATCTGTTAATCGGATGGTTAAATCAAGGAGTTTCCCGATGAGCACGATTCACGCACGCACCTGTCATATCTGCGAAGCCAATTGCGGCGTCCTGGTCGAGGTCGAGGGTCGCGAGATACTCTCGATCAAGGGCAATCCCGATCATGTGCTGAGCCGGGGGCATATCTGCCCCAAGGCAACCGCGATCGCCGACCTGCAGGATGATCCCGACCGCTTGCACAAGCCGGTCAAGAAGGTGAACGGCGAGTGGCAGGAAATTGGCTGGGAACAGGCGTTTTCGGAAATTGCCGCAAAGCTGCTCGATCTCAAGGGGCAGGGCGCCAAGCCGGCCATGTATATGGGCAATCCCAGTGCCCATGATTATGGCATTTCGACCCAGATCAGCACCTTGCGCCACGCGATCGGCGTCAAGAATCTCTATTCCGCCTCGACCCTCGACCAGATCCCGCATCATGTCGTGCAATATCATATGTATGGTCATGTCAGCCTCGCCGCGGTGCCGGATATCGACCGCAGTCAATATCTGCTGATCATCGGCGGCAATCCGGCGGCGTCCAATGGCAGCATCTGGACGGTGCCCGATTTTAAAAAACGAGTGAAGGAAATGCAGGCGCGCGATGGCCGGATGGTCGTCGTCGATCCGCGCCGGACCGAAACCGCGAAGCTTGCGGACGCGCATCATTTTGTGAAGCCGGGGACGGATACGGCCTTGTTGATCGGAATCCTGAAAAGCGTGTTTGACAGCGGATTGGCCGACACCTCGCGGCTTGACGCGATACTGGATGACAGCTGGAGCGCTATCGAACCCGCTATCGCCGGCTTCGATATGGATCAGCTGGCCGCGCATTGTGGCATTTCGGTCGAAACCATGCAGGAGATGGCGACGCAACTCGCCGCTGACCAGCCCGCCGCCATTTATGGCCGGATGGGTGTTTCGGTCTGCGAATTTGGCACGCTCAACCAGTGGCTGATCCAGGTGATCAATATTGCCGCTGGCAATCTCGACCGCGTCGGCGGCACGATGGTGCCGGAGCCGGGGCTCGATACGATCAATCTGGTTGGCCGCGGATCGGTACGCACGGTCGACACCGGGCGCGGTCCGATGCCGTCGGTGATGGGTGAGCTGCCGATGGTGACCTTTGCCGACGAAATGCTGCGCGACGATGAGGAACGCATCTGCTCACTGTTCGTGGTCACTGGCAACCCGGTGCTGTCCTCGCCTGACGGCGCCAAGCTTGACCGGGCACTGGAACGGCTCGACCTGATGGTCTCTTTCGACATGTATGTCACCGAAACCAGCCGCCATGCAGACTATATATTGCCGCCCTGCGGACCGCTGGAAAAGGATCATTATCCGTTCTTCTTCGGACCACTGGCGATCCGCAACTATGCCAGCTACTCGCCGGCGATTTTCGCGCTGCAGGACGGCGAAAAGACCGACTGGGAAATCATCGCCGAACTGGCCCGCGAGATATTGGCGCAGGACGGTCATGATGTGCCCAATATTCGCGAACCGCGCGATGTTCTCGACGGCATGTTGCAGAGCTCTCCTGCTGGCCTGACGCTGGCGGAAGTCGAGGCAGCACCGAACGGCATCGATCTCGGCCCGCTGCGCCCGTGCATGGCCGAGCGCCTGCGCACCGAGGACAAGGTGATCCACTGCGCCCATCCCGATTTTCTCGCTGAACTGGAGCGTTTTGCCGCGTCCCTCGACGATGAGCGGTCCGACAATCTGCGGCTGATCGGCCGCCGCCATGTCCGCCAGAACAACAGCTGGCTGCACAATAGCAAACGCCTGCTCAAGGGCGCGGATCGCTGCACCTTGATGATCCATCCGGATGATGCTGCGGCGCGCGGTTTGGTCGATGGCGGCATGGCGTCAGTCACCAGCCGGGTGAACAGCGTCGATATCGTTGTAGAGATCACCGATGACGTCATGCCCGGTGTGGTGTCAATTCCGCATGGCTTCGGCCATGGACGCAAAGGCGTCGGCCTGTCTGTCGCACGCGAAAAACCGGGGGTTTCGATCAATGATCTGACCGATACCGAACGTTTTGATCCGCTGTCCGGCAATGCCGTCCTGAATGCGGTTTCGGTAACGGTGGCGAGAGTTGAGGAAATGGTGGCGGCGGAGTAAGGCAAGGCAGTGCAGAATGTGCTCCGCACTTGATGCGGAGCTCTGGAGGCCGGACGCTGAGTGCCGACAGGGCTCCGCATCAAGTGCGGAGCACGATGGTTCTTGCAAATCAGGCCATTCCTCCCTTGACCCTCTGCCGCCCTTTCGCCAAAGCAGCGCGTAAATATTGCCCCTCCTTTTTTGGCACGCGAAGAAAGTCTTCATCTTGTCCGATACGAAGCCGCTCAGCTTCCAGCAGATCATATTGAAACTCCATGAATATTGGGGTGATCGCGGCTGCGCGATCCTGCAACCCTATGACATGGAAATGGGGGCAGGGACGTTTCACACGGCGACGACTCTGCGCGCGCTTGGCCCCGATCCGTGGAAGGCAGCCTTCGCCCAGCCCTGCCGCCGCCCGACCGATGGCCGCTACGGCGAAAACCCGAACCGGCTGCAGCATTATTATCAATATCAGGTGATCCTGAAACCGTCACCGCCGGATATCCAGCAACTCTATCTCGACAGCCTGTCGGTGATCGGCATCGATCCGATGCTGCACGATATCCGCTTTGTCGAGGATGACTGGGAAAGCCCGACGCTGGGCGCCTGGGGACTCGGCTGGGAAGTCTGGTGCGACGGCATGGAAGTCACGCAATTCACCTATTTCCAGCAAATGGGCGGTTTCGACTGCAAGCCGGTGTCCGGCGAACTGACCTACGGGCTGGAACGGCTGGCCATGTACATCCAGGGCGTCGATAGCATCTATGATCTAGATTATAATGGTGCTGGAATGACTTACGGCGATATCTTCCTGGATAATGAGAAGCAGATGTCGGAGTGGAATTTCGAGGTCGCCAATACCGACACATTGTTCGACCTGTTCAACAAGGCCGCCGCCGAGTGCGAGAACTGCCTCGACAAGAAATTGCCGATCCCCGCTTATGAGCAGGCGATCAAGGCGAGCCATGTGTTCAACCTGCTGCAGGCGCGCGGCGTGATTTCGGTGCAGGAACGCGCCAGCTACATGGGGCGTGTGCGGGATCTGGCCAAGGGCAGCTGTGAAGCGCATATGCTGAAGAACGGATGGGCAGCGTGATGAGTATGGAGGCAGTTATTTCCTCCCTGTTGCGCAGCAATGGGGAGGTGGCATCCGCCGGAGCCTTGGCGAAGGCGGGTGACGGAGGGGCCCCTCCATCACGCTTCGCGCGGTCCCCCTCCCCGTGCTCCGCACAGGGAGGAAAAAGATGACCGACTTCCTCCTCGAACTGCTCTCCGAAGAAATTCCCGCCCGCATGCAGGCCAAGGCCCGCGTCGATCTCGAGCGGCTGTTCACCGAGCAACTGGCCGCAGCCGGCCTGAAAGCTGGCGCTATCACCGTCTATTCGACGCCAAGACGACTGGCCCTCATCGCCAAAGACCTGCCCGCACAGACCGAAGCGGTCAGCGAGGAAGCCAAAGGACCACCGGAAGCCGCCCCCGATCAGGCGATTGAGGGTTTCTGCCGCAAGAATGGCGTCACCCGCGACCAGCTGGAAGTGCGTGACGTCAAGGGGCGTCCGATCTATTTCGCGGTGATCAACAAGCCGGGCCGCGATACCAGGGATGTGCTCGCAGAAGCGGTTCCTGCGATTATCCGCGCCTTCCCGTGGCCGAAATCGATGCGCTGGGGCGACGCTAGCCTCTCGACCGAAAGCCTGCGCTGGGTGCGGCCGCTGAGCGGCATAGTTGCGATCCTCGGCGATGATCTGGTGGAATGCAGCATTGACGGCATAAAGTCGGGCTATGAGACAGTGGGCCACCGGTTTCATCACTCCGTTCGCCCTGAGCCTGTCGAAGGGCAGTTGGCGAAAGGTGCTTCGACAAGCTCAGCACGAACGGAAGTGGGAAAGATTACAATCGGCGGCGCCCATGATTACGCCGAAAAACTCCGCGCCTGCCACGTGATCGTCGACCACGAAGAACGCCAGAATATCATCCGCGCCGGTGCCGCCAAGGCTGCATCGGACGCCGGACTGGATCTGGTCGAGGACGAAGGCCTGGTGATCGAGAATGCCGGTCTGACCGAATGGCCGGTGCCGCTGCTCGGCAGCTTTGACCCGGCGTTTCTGGATGTCCCCGAAGAGGTGATCCAGCTGACCGCCCGGGTGAACCAGAAATATTTCGTGTGCAAATATCCTCCCAATGCGCAGCATGGGGAGGGGGACCGCGCGCAGCGTGGTGGAGGGGCCCCTCCGTCAGCCGTACCGGCTGCCACCTCCCCGTCGCTTGGCGACAGGGAGGAAAAGCTGGCGCCTTATTTCGTCTGCACGGCCAATATAGCCGCCAGCGATGGCGGCAAGGCAATCATCGCGGGGAACGAAAAAGTCCTCGCCGCGCGGCTCTCCGACGCCAAATTCTTCTGGGAACTTGACCAGAAGACCAAGTTGGAGGATCATGCAAAGAAATTGAGCAACATCGTGTTCCACGAGAAATTGGGAACGGTTGCCGACAAGGTAGAGCGTGTGGCCAAGCTGGCTGAGTGGTTGGCGTCTTTAGAAGGGACTGGGTTACTCCGTGCCAACCCGGAACAGACCGAGCAGGCCGCACGTCTCTGCAAAGCCGATCTCGTTACCGAAATGGTCGGCGAGTTCCCCGAGCTGCAAGGCTTGATGGGCGGTTATTATGCAGAGAAACAAGGGCTTCCGATAGAAGTCTCACAAGCGATCAGAGATCATTACAAGCCGGTCGGGCAGGGCGACGATGTCCCGACCGATCCGGTGACGGTGTGGGTGAGTTTGGCGGATAAGCTGGATACTTTGGTTGGATTTTTTGCGGAAGACATGAAGCCTACCGGCTCCAAAGACCCGTTTGCTCTTCGCAGAGCGGCATTGGGTATCCTTCAATTGATAATTGCCAACGGACTTAAAATCAAACTGGGTGATCTGCTGTTTGAAAGTAGATTCACTTGGCTTGAGCAATTGGGTGAAAAAGAAGTCGAACGTCTTTGGCCGATGATATTAGAGGAGCAAGAAAAATCTCGAGGCTCACTTGCAGAGTTAGAAGCTTTGCAGCACGGGCCAGTAGAGCATATTTCTCAGATATGGGCGAAGCACGAACAGCCCGGAAATATTTTCATAATCAACGAGAAAGGTGCGCGTGAAATCGCCAGTGTGTATGCTGCGCGTTACACTTTTGTCGAGAACCAAAGAAACTGGTCTATCGTTGAAGAACTGCTC
>JAGPVK010000328.1 GCA_018067055.1 Sphingomonadales bacterium
GGGTCGCCGGTGGCAGGCGTTCAATTGCGCGATCGTCCGTCCGGTCAGCGGATCGCGCCAATCGCCCGCAATCTCTGCGGCCGGACCCAGAACAAAGCTGCGTTCGCGCATCAGCGGATGCGGGATGGTGAGGTCAGGATCGCCGCTGACAAAGGCACCGCCGCTCCACAATATGATATCGAGATCGAGCACCCGGCGCGACCAGGTCTGGCCTTTGCGGCGGCCAAATTCTGATTCGATGCGCTTGAGTCTGGCCAGCAGGGCAGGGGGTGGCAAGTTCGTTTCGATGACCGCGACGGCGTTGGCATAGCTGCGCTGGGATGGCCCAACCGGGCGCGATCCAACCACGCGGGATGTGCCGGTGATGATCAGGTCTTCCCCGGCCAGCCGCTGCCATGCCGCCGCAATGATGGCGTTCGGCCAGCCAAGGCGCCGGTGACGCTGGTTTGAACCCAGGGCGACAAGGTAGAGCATGGACGGCAATCGGGTTCCTGCGGGATATCAAAAGAAATGGACCGGAACAAAAGGTTCCAAGCGAGTGGTTCGGCTGCTATCATGCAATCAATAGCAAGGAAATCAAGGAGAAGCTTTGTGCGTCAGCATCATCTCACTCTATCGGGCGTAGCCCTGTTGTCACTCCTGGCGGCCGGGTGCAGTCCGGACGGAATCTCTCCCGGCGAAGTAAGCGGCAATGTCGCGCGCGCCGAGCTGCTCGGGGCGGATCAGACGCAATATGGCGAAGTGATTGTCGCGCAGGGCGATGATGGCCTGCTCGTCAATATCAAGGCAACGGGCATGTCGCCTGGTGCGCATGGCGTGCATATTCACGAGACCGGAAAATGCGAAGGCCCCGATTTCAAATCTGCTGGCGGCCACTGGAACCCGGCTGCAAAGCAGCATGGATTTGACAATCCGCAAGGCGCCCATGCCGGCGATTTCTTCAATCTCGATATCGGCGCAGACGGCACCGGTTCGCTGGAGGCGACGATTGCCGGTGCCAGGCTCAGCGACGGAGACAATGCCCTGCTTGACGCCGACGGGGCGGCTTTCGTGGTGCACGAAGGTGCCGATGATCTGAAGACCGATCCATCCGGGGAAAGCGGCGGGCGACTGGCCTGCGGCGTGTTTGTCGGCGGCCGCTGATCCGATCAGCCTGTTCAGCAAGCTGTAGAGTAGAGTCATGAGCCAGTCGGTGCTGTTTGTTTGTCTGGGCAATATTTGCCGTTCTCCGCTGGCCGAAGCCGCCTTGCGGCGGGAATGCGCTGCTTCTGAATTAACCGTCATCATTGATTCTGCCGGCACCGGCGACTGGCATGTCGGACAGCCGCCGGACGAGCGCGCGCAGGCAACTGCAGCGCGCAACGGTCTGGATATCGGGCATTTGCGGGCGCGGCAGGTGACCGGATCGGATTTTCACGATTTCGATCATATCATCGCGCTCGACAACCAGAATCTGCGCGACCTGACGGCGATGCGCCCGATGAAGGCAGTTGCGAAACTGTCGCTGTTATTTGACCATGTCGCGGGCAGAGCAGGGGAGGATGTTGCCGACCCCTTTTACGGCGAAGTCGAAGATTTCGACCAGACCTGGGCCGAAGTGACCGAAGCGGCGACCACCATCCGTAAATTGCTGGAGGCCAGCAAGGGCGAGCCAATTTGATAAAAATGTCCGGTCTGTCGCTGTTTCTGAAATCCAAACGTATGAATGGCGTATAAATTCAGCCTCCCGATAGATTCTATCTATGGAAACCAATGCTATTATTTAAGAAAGCCAGAGCGGTTTCCCTTGAAAAACTGCTGCTATTGGCCGATATTGGAGTCTAGAGAGCCGGTTTGTCGGTTCGCTAATTTGAGGAGTATGGATATTATGGCTTGGCAAGATCCAAGAACAACCTTCGGGCAGCCCCCTGTTGGCGCCGCAGCACAGACGCAGGTAGCGTTTGACGCGGGCCTGCGGACCTACATGCTCAAAGTATATAATTACATGGCGAGCGGCGTGTTGCTGACCGGCGTTGTCGCGATGCTGTTTGCCAGCTCCGGTCTCGCGCAGGACATCATGTTCGGCGGCGGCCCGCTGAAATGGCTGATCATGCTGTCGCCACTCGCGATCGTGTTCGCGATGAGCTACGGGCAGAATAAATTCTCCACCTTCACCCTGCAGGCGATGTTCTGGGGCTTCGCGGCGCTGATGGGGATGTCGATGTCGACCATCTTCCTGGTCTATACCGGTGCTTCGATCGCGCAGACATTCTTCGCCACCGCAGCCGCTTTCCTTGGCCTGAGTCTCTATGGTTATACGACCAAGAAAGACCTGTCTGCCTGGGGCAGCTTCCTGATCATGGGCGTTGTCGGTCTGCTGGTCGCGATGGTGATCAACATTTTCCTGCAATCGTCGATGATGCAGCTTGTGATCAGCGCGATTGGCGTGCTCGTCTTCGCTGGCCTCACCGCTTACGATACGCAGCGGATCAAGAGCATGTATGCTTATGTTGCGGGAACCGACATGGTCGGCAAGACCGTGGTACTGAGTGCGCTCAGCCTGTATCTGGACTTTATCAACATGTTCCAGTTCCTGCTCTATTTCATGGGCAACCAGGAATAAGCGACCGGGCTGCAGGCCCTTTTCAGATCATCGGAAAAGCCCGGCAGGAAACTGCCGGGCTTTTTTGTTTGGCACTTCGTCGAGATTTGATCGCAAATGCTGGACAAGTGTCGGCGTGAATCATAAGGAAACGACTGTTGTTCTGGGAGAGTATTGCGATGCCGCGTTTGAAGGATTTGCGCTTATTTTTGATAGCTGGCGGTTTGGCCACGCTCGCCGCCTGTCAAACGCCGCCACCACCGCCACCACCACCGCCGGCTCCGGTTGTCCAGCCGCAATACACGCCGCGGGCACCGACGCCGCCATTTGGCGCGAGCAGCCTGACGATCGTGCCGATGCTGCGAACGGACGGTCTGCGCCAAACCATCAACCGCGATCTCGGGCCGCTCGAGACATTGTGGCACGTACGGGCAGGCTTGAATGTGGCCGCTCTCA
>JAGPVK010000329.1 GCA_018067055.1 Sphingomonadales bacterium
CGCCATTGTTTCCGCTTATGCAGATGCTGCTCGCGCCGCCGGGCATGATGTGCGGGTCATTCGTCTGGCTGGCCAGAATATCCCGATGCTAGAAAGTCGCAAGCAATGGCTGGAAGAGGATGTGCCCGACGCCGTCCGGCCGGGGCAGGATGCGATTAAATGGGCCGAGCATATCGTTTTCTATTATCCGCTGTGGATGGGAGATATGCCGGCCTTGCTCAAGGCGTTTATCGAGCAGGCTTTCCGGCCCAATTTCGCCCTTGATTACGGCGAGGAGGGCGACAAGAAAATGCCGAAGAAACTGCTGCGTGGCCGCTCGGCGCGGCTCATTGTCAGCATGGGCATGCCGGCGCTTTTCTATCGCGCCTATTTCGCTTCCCACAGTGTCCGCAGTTTTGAGCGCAACATCTTGAAGCTGACGGGGATTGCTCCGGTTACCACCTCGTTGATCGGCAATGTGGATAGTGGTGAAAGGCACCGCTCGCGCTGGCTCGAGAAAATCGCAGCCCATGGCGTCGCCGGGGACTGATCGAGCGCTCCCTATCCGTATAAACCCGTATACAGAGCATGATCATAGCTAGCTAATCCTGTTCGCACGATCAGCCGCCAATGCGAGACATGGTCACAGGAGACAGTTTATGAAATCCGTGCTGCTATATATTGCCGATGATACGGGCCTTGAGGCCCGGCTCCAAGCGGCGCTTGACCTGACCCGTTCGCTGGGCGGGCATCTCCATTGCCTGCGCGCAAATCCCTATAACCCGCAAATGGCTTTTGATGGCGTTACCGGCATGTCGGTCATGTACGATATCAGCAAATTGTCACGCGAACTGGATGAGAAGCTGCGTGCCGACATCGAAAAGCGGCTGGCTGGTGAAGATGTTTCATGGGATTATCGGGAAGAAAATGCCGATCCTTCGCGCGGTATTTCCAAAAACTCCGCCTTGGTTGACATTATCGTTCTGAGCTCCGCCAGTGGCGACAAGGATAATGCGCTGCCCCTCGGCATATTGGGAGATGTGCTGTTCAACGCGACTGCACCGGTGGTGGTTCAGCCTGACGGTGTGAAGAAATTTGACGCCTGTGGCCCGGCCCTGGTCGCCTGGAATGGCAGTTTGGAATCGGGCAATGCCCTCAGAGCCGCTGTGCCGCTGCTCAAAATGTCCAGCGATGTGCATATTTTGACAGTGGAAGAAGACAAGGACCACGATCTACCACAGCTCGCTGCTTCGGAATATCTGGCCTATCACGGGATCAAATCCGTCATTCACAGCCCCCCGGCCGGGAAAGCTCCTGTCGATGCGGTGCTGGAGGCGGAAGCGAAAAATGTGAAGGCAGAATATATCGTCATGGGTGCCTATGGTCACAGCAGAGCACGAGAATTTTTATTTGGCGGCGTAACGCGCAACCTGTTCAAAGGCTGTCATATTCCGCTTGTAGTTTCCCACTGAATGAACAAGCAAGCCGCCAGTGACAGTTCATATTTGCTTGTAGCAATCCGTGCATCTTGTGTAAGGTCTCCGCAATCGCCAGCAGCGATCGGGAAACCTAAGGATAGACACCACAAGTGCATGAAACCAAGGGCAATGGTACGAATCCGCGACTCGATCTGGAATCCGTTCTGTCCCGGCTATCGAATTGTTTCATGATCGTCGATCGCAACTTGCAGACGATCAACTGCAGCGTCGCTGGTTTGCGCATCCTGGGCTTATCCAGTATCGCGGATTTACCGAACGGAGCGCCCGGATCCTGCGTAGCCGTGTCACACCGGAACATGTTTCAGCAAGCCATATTGAGCGCGTTCGACGTCCACTCCAGAGATGAAACCTTACCAATCACCGTGCTTCTCGAACTCCCCGATGGGCGGTCAAAACTGGCAGAATGCGTTCTGGCTCCGCTCACCAATCCACAGGGCGAAATTGATACCATCCTGATAAGCTTTCAGGATATGTCGGCGCTCGAAAGTGCCGAAAACAAGCTGGATCAGGCCAATTCCATATTGAAATCGATCCTGACGACCATCCCTGACGCCATGGTGGTGATTGACGAGGCTGGCCTGATCAGCTCGTTCAGCACCACGGCCGAAAAAATGTTCGGATATGAGCAGGCAGAGATCATTGGTCAGAATGTCGAAATCTTGATGCCAGAACCATATAAGGCCGCACATGACGGCTATATGAAGCGATATTTCCAGACCGGAGAAAAGCGGATTATCGGTATTGGCCGTACCGTTGTCGGATGCAGGAAGGACGGCACGACCTTTCCGCTGCAACTGGAAGTCGGGGAAGCGAAGATCGGGGAAGAGCGGTATTTTACCGGCTTCATCATCGATCTGACCGAAAAAAACCAGACGGAAGCGGAGCTGCAGTCGCTGCAGGCGGATTTGGCCCATGCCTCTCGCTTGAGCGCGGTCGGCACATTGGCGTCTGCGCTTGCCCATGAAATCAACCAGCCGCTGACCGCGATCTCCAATTATCTCTCGGCGGCGCGGGATATGATGGATGGAGACTTGGCCGAGAACCGGGAGTTTTTCCGGGAAGCGCTGGCGGAAAGCGTGTCCGAGAGCTTGCGGGCTGGCACTATTGTCCGGCGGTTGAGGGAATTTGTCTCGCGGGGAGAGATCAACCGTCGGGTGCTGTCGATCGCGCAGGTCGTGGAAGATGC
>JAGPVK010000351.1 GCA_018067055.1 Sphingomonadales bacterium
CCAGTTCGGATGTTTTGGGAACCCGGATTCTTCCATTATCACTTTCGCGCTGCAATTTTCCTACCCTCTCGCTTTACTCGGTCAACTTGGTCAACTTGGTGACGGCCTTACGGGTCACTAGGACAACTAAGGCAAATCCGCAATCCGAACGTAAGTCTGCTTTTCATATACCAAATGACAATCCTTCGTTGAGAGTCCATTTTCCGTCGCGCCCGCGGACCCAGCCGGACGATGCCCCGGTGCCACCATCGACCGGCAAGAGCACACCGGTGATATAGCTCGACATAGCGCTCGCCAGGAACACCGCAGCATCGCCGCACTCAAGGTCGATGCCTTCTCGCCCCAGAGGGATCAACCGGTTCATCGCATCAACCTGTTCGTCGCTGTGCTGTATCCAGGTCGCCGCGTCGACCGGCCCGGCGCGATTTCCCTGATTCCCAGGCGTGATGGTGTGATCCGGCGCAATGCAATTGACCCGGATCTGATGCGCCGAAAGCTCGACCGCCATGGATTTGGTAAAACTCAGCATCCCGGCTTTGCATGCAGCATAGACTGCAAAATTTGGCGCTGCCCGAACAGCTTCGATGCTGGCGACGTTGATGATCGATCCGCCACGCCCACCCTCGACCATATAGCTGGCGGCGGCTTGCGTAGCGATCAGCATAGACATTAGATTGATATCGACATGCTTGCGCATGCTGCGTTCGCTCTGGTCCAGAAAAGGCCGCGCAGCCACCCCGCCAGCATTGTTGACCAGGATATCTAGCCGATCAAAAGATTTCGCCGCATCCTTGATGCCGGCATTGAGCGCGCCAGCGTCCATCACATCGCCTGTGATCGGCAACGCCCTCCGTCCCAAATCACGCACCCGTTCTGCGGCTTCCTCAGCACGCTCCGCGATTATGTCAAAAATTGCCACATCGGCACCGGCCTCCGCAAGCCGGATGGCGATCGCCCGGCCAATACCGCCACCGGCACCAGTAACAAATGCAGCCTGCCCGTCCAAGCGTATCCGGTCAGTCATCAAGCCCGACTCCCATGACCGCGCCCGTAACATAAGCGGCATAGTCACTGACCAGATAGGCCGCGAGATTGCCCAGACTATCTCCCATTTCAAGCGTCAGAATACTATTTACCCGAATGCCGTCGCGGGCCCATTCCACACCCAATGTCTTGGTAAGATTTCCAAGCGCGCCAGCCGCGGCAGCATGATCGGCGCCCATTGCCTGCTCGGGTGCTGCCGTGAAGAGGATAGCCCCTCCCTTACCCCGCGCTCGGCATTGATCCGCAAATTCTCTGGCCCCCAGAAAACAGCGATCCAGCCCTGCATCCAGGCTGACTCGCCATTCGATATGCGTGAGTTCATGAGCAGGCTTGATCAACGGTGGCTGCGCAACATGGATCCAGATATCACATTCGCCATCTGCTACGAGCGTCGCGCCTTGGGTGGTGACTGCATTGATGATCGCGGGACTTTCCCCCTCGACGCGAGCAGTTTTTCCAGTCAACCAGCCGGTCATTGCCACCCCCATGGTCCGTCTGCTCGTTCGCGCGGCGGAATAAAGTCGGGCATCATCAGCGAACGGCGAAGGCTCTCGCCGCCATCCTGGACGATCACCTGCCCTGACATCGCGCCAAATAGCGGAGTACAGGTCAGCGCAGAAAGCCAGCCGAACTCCCAGATACTCCCGGTCCGGCCAGCCGGAATCATGTTTTGCAGCGGTTCGCTCCCGCCTTCACGCTGTCCCGCGGTAGAACTGTCATGCGGGAAAAATCCGGCAGCGATCGCGTTGACGCGAATGCCATAGGGCGCCCAATCAGCTGCCATTTTCCTGGTCATCGTCGCTTGCGCGGTCTTGGCTGCGGCACTGTGCGCGTCACCCGGGAAGCCCGTCCAGATATATTGGGCACTGTTGTTGATGATAGCCCCGCGTTCCCCGCGCGCCATGCAACGCCGGGCAAATTCGGTAGAACATAAAAAGGTTCCGTCAATCGCGATCCGAGTCACTGCATTCCAGGCATTGGCTGAAACTTTCTCGGCAAGCACCGGAAAATTGGCCCCGGCATTATTGGCCAGCAGCCGGATTGGCCCCAACTCATTTTCCGCCTCATCAAAAGCCGCGGCGACCGCATCGGGCTGGCGAACGTCGCAGCTAATCGCATGGGTCCGAACACCAAGCGCCGCGATCTGGGCAGCCCCATCCTGTGCCCGCTCCAGATCGCGGCCCATCACGGCAACCTGCGCGCCGCCTTGCGCAAAGGCTTTCGCCATAGCGAGGCCCATTCCCGAACCACCGCCGGTTACCAGAACGGTTTGGCCAGCGAACATGTCTGCCGGATAAGGCGGGGTGTCAAAAGGTGGCGGTGTCGCGATAATATGATGCTGTGGTACGGGCAATATATTCTCCTTCATACAGGGTTGCGCCTCAGCAACAGGCGTGTCAATAGTTACATAACTAGGTTATATAGGATAAGACGATGGAAATCATCGCTGAAGGCCTCGCATTTCCCGAAGGTCCGGTCGTTATGGCTGATGGATCGGTGATCGTCGTCGAGCTCGCCGGTGGCCGGATTACGCGCTGTTGGAACGGACGCGCCGAGACGGTTTGCGACATCGGCGGCGGCCCCAACGGCGCAGCGATCGGTCCAGATGGCGCGCTTTACGTGTGCAACAACGGCGGACTCGACCTCGAAAAATTCCAAAATGCGCGTGGGAATGGCCATGAAGGGCGAATCGAGCGCGTTGATCTGGCGACCGGGAAATTTGAGCGCATTTACGACAGCTTTGACAGCGTTCCACTGCAAGCGCCCAACGACATCGTTTTTGACGCCGATGGCCGGATCTGGTTTACCGACCTCGGCAAGACCCACGATGGTATCCGCACAGCGAGCGGGCTGTTCAGCGCTCTAACCGATGGATCAGAAATATTCGCGATCGATCGACACGCCGTATCCTACAATGGAGTCGGCCTCTCTCCAGATGGCGCGTCCGTCTATGTCGCTGACACACATCAGGCGCGCTTGTGGCACTATGAGCGCAGGGTCGATCAACAGCGCCCGACCTGGGTAGCCACCGCGCCGGGACCGGTAGGATTTGACAGTCTTGCGGTGACCCAAGCAGGCAATATCTGCGTTGCAACGCTCTATGATGGAGGGATATCGACGATCACACCCGATGGAACTGTCTCGAAATTCAGTATAAGCGATGAGTCCTATGTGACCAATATTGCTTTTGGCGGCGAGGATATGTGCACCGCCTATATCACCTTGTCGCAA
>JAGPVK010000353.1 GCA_018067055.1 Sphingomonadales bacterium
TGACCCGGTTGAACGAGGATGCGCTGGGCCGTCTGGATCTGGCCCGGATTGAGGAGATCAAGGTCGCCTCCACACATGACGGCCGTGAAATTGAAGCCTGGGTTGCCCTGCCCCCGAATTTCCGGCCAGATGGCACATTCCCGATGATCCTGGAAATCCACGGCGGGCCAAACACGATGTATGGCCCCTATTTCGCCGCCGAAATCCAGCGCTATGCGGCGGAAGGCTATGTCACCGTCTACGCCAATCCCCGCGGTTCGACGGGCTATGGCGAAAGTTTCGCCCAGCTGATTGACCTGGATTATCCCGGTCACGATCATGACGATCTGATGAGCGTGGTCGATGCCCTGCTCGCCAAAAATTACGTCAGCAAGGATCGGCTGTTCATCACTGGTGGATCGGGTGGCGGTGTGCTGACCGCCTGGGCAGTGGGGAAAACCAACCGCTTTGCCGCTGCGGCAACCGTCAAGCCAGTGATTAACTGGACCAGCATGGCGCTGGCCGGCGATATTGCCCGCTTCGTCAGCCGCCACTGGTTCCGGGCGCAGCCATGGGAACAGCCGGCCGAATATTGGCGGCGCTCCCCACTATCGATCGTCAACAATGTCAAAACCCCGACGATGGTGATGGTCGGCGAGGCCGACTGGCGCACACCCGCCTGGGAGGCAGAACAATTCTACACGGCGCTGAAAGTGCAGAATGTCGACACGGTGCTGGTGAGGGTGCCTGGCGCATCCCATCTGATTGCTCGCCGCCCGAGCCAGCTGATCGCCAAGGTCGACAATATCATGGGCTGGTTTGCAAAATATGATCCGGTACAAAAACCGGAAACCGAAGACTAGCCGGGAAGGCAGGACAAATAACGATGCTTGAAATTGCCATCAACAGCGATCAACCCGCCGATGAGTTTTATGCCGACCTGATCTCATCTGCCAGCGCGCTGGTCGACGGCGAGGTGGATGCGATTGCCAATATGGCCAATATTGCTGCGTTGATCTGGCAATATGTGCCTGGACTCAACTGGGCCGGCTTCTATCGCGTTGTGGATGGGGAGCTGGTGCTTGGCCCTTTCCAGGGCAAGACAGCCTGTATCCGGATCGCTATAGGCGCTGGCGTGTGCGGCACGGCGGCGGCGACCGGCGAAGCGCAGCGGGTCGCCGATGTCCACGCCTTTCCCGGCCATATTGCCTGCGATGCCGACAGCCGCAGCGAACTGGTGATACCGGTCGTGCATGAGGGCAGGATCATCGCCGTGCTCGACCTAGACAGTCCCCTGCCCGACCATTTCAGGCCGGAAGATGAAACCGGAATGGTCAGGCTTATCAACGCAATCGCCAGGAATCTTGGTTAAGCGCGCGGTAACCAATATGCCCCATTTCGATACAAAGCGCTAAATCTACTCTATTTTACAACCTGCTAATGGTCAAACCCTGCGAAAAATGGTAAATGTTTGTTAACCAAATTTCGGTCGGACATGCTGGGTGCATGTCTGGAACTAGGGAGTTGTTAACCATGAAGACCCTTTTACTTGCTGGCATTGCCGCTATTTCGACGGTGGCGTCAGGATCGGCGATTGCGGCGATCGACTCGCCTTCAGACGCAAACGCGCAGCCGTACGTTGATATTTCCTTTGCCTCCCCCTTGGCTCTCGCCGAACCGGCTGCCGGAGCAAAGACCATGTCGAGCATGGGCAACACCCGCCAGATAAAGAACATGGGCAATATGCACCAGATGAAAGGCTATCATCAGGGCGGCAGCTATATCCGTCAGGGCCGGATGGGCTATGATCGGGGTTATCACAAACCCTATCGGGGATACCGCTTGCCGCGGACCTATATCCAGCCCAGCTATTTTATCGGCAATTTCGGCTATTACGGGCTGAGCCAACCGCGCATCGGCTATGGCTGGTCGCGCTATTATGATGATGCGGTACTGACCGACCGTTACGGTGTCGTGCAGGATGCGCGCTACAATGTCGATTGGGACCGCTATAATCAGGGCTATCAGGACGGCTATCGCGATGGCCAGGCAACCTATGATCAAAGCGTTTTCATCGGCGATGATCGCGTGATTGCAACACCATCTGCCTATACCAGCGGCCAATCGACCTATCAGGGCGATTGGGATGGTGCCTATCGGGAAGACGGCAGTTACCAGGGCGAATGGCAAGGCACTTATCGGGATGCCGACGGCCGCGTCTATGAAGGCGAATATTCCGGTACCTTCATTGGCGACGGCAATATGACCCCGCATTGGGGCACCCAGGGTTCCGGTTGCGATGTCGACCCGGGATTTGATCCGCGCGGTTGCGCAGTGGCCGGCGGACGCGCCGATCTTGACCGGCGCTATCCAGCCTATCCGCAAGTCGACAATCGACGCGCTGAAGAACTGGCCTATCTGGAAAATTGCAAGAAAAGCAGCGGCATCGGCGGGGCCATCGTTGGCGGCGCCATTGGCGCTTTCGCCGGTAACCGGATCGCGGGTCGCGGCAATCGTCTCGCCGGATCGCTGATCGGCGGTGGCGTGGGTGCGGTCGCGGGGGCCGCGATTGATCAGGGCACCGATCGCTGCCGTCATCTGCTCAAGAAATATGGCTATGAAGGTCAGCAGGCGGGTCGATATCCCGCCCCGCCGCCAGCGCAGCATTACCGTCCGCAACCACCTCAGGGCTATCCCAGCGGCTGGAATGGCT
>JAGPVK010000355.1 GCA_018067055.1 Sphingomonadales bacterium
ACACGGCCCATCCGTTGCTTGAACGGCTCCGCTTTCTGTCGATTTCCGGCAGCAACCTCGACGAGTTTTTCATGGTGCGCTTTGCCGGACTGGTCGGGCAATATCGTCAGAAAATCGAGGAACGTTCGGCCGACGGCCTGACCGCAACCCAGCAGCTGGAAGCGATCGCCGAGCGGACCGATTCGCTGCTGGATCATCAGCAACGGGTATGGTCGGCGCTGTTGACGAAGCTGGCCGACGAGGATATTTTTGTGTCGACGGTTGCCGACCTGCCCGAGGAGCCGAAGGCCTGGCTCAGACAGCATTTTATCGATCAGATATTTCCGGTGCTGACTCCGCAGGCGCTCGACCCGGCGCATCCTTTTCCGTTCATTCCCAACAAGGGGTTGAGCCTGGTTTTCGATCTGGTCCGGGAATCGGATAATCGGGGGATCAGGGAACTGGTGATGATTCCCTCCGGTCTTGCCCGCTTCATTCGTTTGCCCGGAGAATCGGCGGTCTATGTGACGGTCGAAACGGTGATCCAGGAATTTTCCGACATTCTTTTCCCCGGTTATAGTGTCAAGAGCAGCGGCCTGTTCCGGATCATCCGCGACAGCGATATCGAGGTCGAGGAAGAGGCGGAAGACCTGGTGCGCTATTTCCGCAGCGCGATCAAACGCCGCCGCCGCGGCGATGTTATCCGGCTCGAAATGGGGCCTCATCTTGCCGAACCCGTGGTCGCGATGTTGCGCGAGAATCTGCTGCATGACGGCGCCACCGAAAGCCGGATCAACGGTCTGGTCGGCGTCAGCGATCTCGAAATTCTGGTCAATGAGGACCGCCCGGATCTCAAATTCACGCCCTATAGCCCGCGTTTTCCGGAGCGTATTCGCGATCACGGCGGCGACTGTTTTGCCGCCATTCGCGACAAGGACATATTGGTCCATCACCCCTATGAATCATTCGAGGTGGTGATCGAATTTCTGCGACAGGCGGCTGCCGATCCCGATGTGGTGGCGATCAAGCAGACGCTGTATCGGGCGGGCAAGCAATCTGCGGTGATCCGGGCGTTGATCGATGCGGCTGAAGCCGGCAAGTCGGTGACCGCGATCGTCGAACTCAAGGCGCGCTTTGACGAGGAGCAGAATCTGCTCTGGGCGAGCGCTCTGGAACGCGCTGGTGTGCAGGTCGTCTACGGATTCATCGAATGGAAAACCCACGCGAAAATATCGATGGTCGTGCGCAAGGAGCAGGAAGGCTATCGCACCTATTGCCATTTCGGCACCGGCAATTACCACCCGATAACCGCCAAAATCTATACCGATCTCAGCTTCTTCACCGCTGACCCGCGGGCTGCGCGCGATGCGGCGCAATTGTTCAATTACATCACCGGCTATGTCGAGCCCAAGGCGCTGGAGCTTATCTCGATGTCGCCGCGGGATATGCGCAAGGATCTGATGGGTTTGATTGATCAGGAAATTGCCAATGTCCGTGCGGGGCAGCCCGGGATGATCTGGGCAAAGATGAACTCGCTGGTTGACCCGGCGCTGATCGAGAAACTGTATCAGGCGAGCAATGCCGGGGTCGAAATCGATCTGGTGGTGCGTGGTATCTGTTGCCTGAGGCCGGATGTGCCGGGCATGTCGGATCACATAAGGGTGAAGTCCGTGGTTGGCCGTTTTCTCGAGCACAGCCGGATCTGGGCCTTCGGCAATGGCGGGGAATTGCCGAATGACGGCGCGAAACTCTATATTTCGTCGGCCGACTGGATGCCGCGCAACCTGGACCGGCGGGTGGAATATATGATGCCGATCACCAACAAGACCGTCCATGATCAGATATTGGACCAGGTCATGGTGGCCAATCTGATCGATGACGAGCAGAGCTGGGAATTGAATTCGGATGGCAGTTACACAAGGGTGGTCCCGTCCGACAAGCCATTCAACCTGCATCGCTATTTCATGACCAATCCGTCGCTCTCGGGACGCGGCAAGGCGCTCAAGAAAAGCAACGCGGTGCCTCGGCTCAGCCTGCGTCGCCGCAAGAAAAAGGCGTGACCGACGTGCTGCAACAAAAAGCGGGTTTGTCCCATTCCGTGCCGGTGCGGAAAAAACACGGCAGCCAGCGAACCGCGATCGTCGATATCGGGTCCAATTCCATCCGGCTGGTTGTCTATCAGGGACCGGTCCGGGTTCCGGCGATCTTGTTCAATGAAAAGGTGATGGCCGGCCTGGGCAAGGAACTGTCCACCACCGGGGCTATTGCCAAGGATTCGATGATGCTCGCGCTTCGCGGTCTGAAGCGTTTTCATCGACTTTGCATGGAAATGGAAGTCGACAGCATCAAGTGTTTCGCGACCGCGGCGGTGCGGGATGCGAGCAACGGCAAGGACCTGCTGAAGGCGGCGCGGACTATCGGCTATGACGTTCAGGTATTGCAGGGTGAGGAAGAGGCCGAGCTGGCAGCGCTCGGGGTCATTTCCGGGATGCCGGATGCAAAGGGCATTGTCGGCGATCTTGGTGGCGGCAGCCTGGAACTCGCCTTGATCGACCAGGGCGAAGTGCTCGAACGGTTTTCCTTCCCGCTCGGGGTACTCAGGGTCGCCGATTTGCGGAGCAAGGGTCAGGACAAACTGATTCGTCAGGTCCGGAAAATGCTGAAGAAGACTGGCTGGGAAAAGCAGGCGCAGCAGCTGCCCTTCTATCTGGTTGGCGGTTCGTGGCGCTCCCTGGCCCGGCTCGACATGTTTGACAGCCATTATCCGCTGCCGGTGATCCACAATTACGAGATGGAACCGCGCCGCGCCCAGCGGCTGGTCAGCCGGCTGGCTCAATTGAACCGGGACAAGCTCAAAAATGTGCCGGGTCTCTCCACATCCCGCATCCCGACGCTGAAGGACGCGGCTTGGCTGTTGTCGATGCTGGTGCGCTATCTGAACAGCAGCAAGATGGTGGTTTCCGCTTACGGGGTGCGTGAAGGCCTGCTGTTCCAGCATATCAGCAAGCAGGAAGCGGCTCGCGACCCACTGTTGCTGGGCACGGAAGACGCCGGAGCGGCGCAGTCGCGCTTTCCGGCGAACAGCAAATTACTGGGCAAATGGATCGCCGAAATTTTTTCCGACGATTCCCCGGCGTGGCACCGCATTCGTCAGGCGGCCTGCAATCTGGGCGATGTCGCGTGGCGTGCCAATCCCAATTTTCGAGCGGAACGTGGTCTGGAAATCGGCTTGCACGGCAACTGGGTCGGGATAAGCGGTCCGGAACGCGAGATGCTGGGGCAGGCGCTCTACACCAGTTTTGGCGGTGGCACGCATGTCTTTCCCGGCGGTGGCAAGCTGGCCAGCGAAGCAGCAACGCAGCGGGCGATCAGCTGGGGACTGGCGATGCGTCTGGCGCAGCGGCTCAGTGGTGGAACCCGCAATCCGCTGGAACAGACGCATATCCGGAAGACCGGCAAAAAGCTGGAACTGACAATCGCCGGTG
>JAGPVK010000118.1 GCA_018067055.1 Sphingomonadales bacterium
GGTTCTCGGTTCGGGTGAATGTCCAAAAAGACAGGTTGGAACATATTGCTCCCTGAGAGATGAGTGGGATATGACAAGTCCCAAAATCATCTGGTTCCGCAGAGACCTTCGTCTTTCCGATCAAGCCGCTGTTGCCGCTGCGGCCGCTTCAAACGGCCCGGTCATTCCGGTCTATATTCTCGACGATGAAACGCCCAGGCACCGCATCATGGGCGGGGCTTCGCGCTGGTGGCTGCACCGGTCGCTGGAAGAATTGGAAGCATGTTTGCAGAATCTGGGGTCGCGGCTGATCCTGCGTCGGGGGCCGGCTGCGGAGCAATTGGCCGAAATTGTCAAATCGACCGGAGCGGATGAAATTCATGCGCTGCATCATTACGAGCCGTGGTGGCGCAATGCGGAGCGGATGTTGGAAAAATCCCTCGGCGATGACGCCCGGCTGATCCTGCATGACGGCAATTATCTGTTGCCGCCGGGAACGGTAACGACGGGCTCGGGCAGTCCCTATAAAATCTACACGCCGTTCTGGAAGGCGCTGCGCCAGCATATGCCGCCGGCTGATGCCACGGCAGCGCCAGAGGAGCTTTCTGCGCCCGATAGCTGGCCTGAGGGTGACAGTCTTGACGATTGGGGGCTGCTGCCCACCAATCCGGACTGGGCGGCAGAATTCGCGGACCATTGGCAGCCGGGAAGCGCCGAGGCCGAGGCCAATCTCGAGGAATTCGCTGACAAGGCCACGCAATATGATGAAGGCCGCAATCTGCCTTCCGAGGAACTGGTCTCCCGTCTGTCGCCACATCTGCATTTTGGCGAGATCAGCCCGGCAACGATCTGGAACCGGCTGGCGGGGCAGGGCAGCAAGGTCGAAACCTATCTCAAGGAACTGGTCTGGCGCGATTATGCGCAGAATGTGATCGATCAGTTCCCGCAATATGGCGGCGAGAGCTATCGCAAGAAAATGCGCGGCCTGCCGTGGCGCGATATGAACGATGACGGAGTCAAAGCCGACTTCAAGGCATGGTGTCAGGGCAAGACCGGCTATCCGATTGTCGATGCCGGGATGCGGGAATTATGGGCGACTGGCTGGATGCACAACCGGGTGCGGATGATCACTGCCAGTTTTCTGGTGAAGCATCTGCTGATTGACTGGCGCGAGGGTGAGCAATGGTTCTGGGATGCGCTGGTCGACGCCGATTACGCCTCCAACAGCGTCAACTGGCAATGGGTGTCGGGCACCGGTGTCGACAGCAATATGTTCGTCCGGATCATGGCGCCGCTCAGCCAGTCGGAGAAATTCAGCGCCGGGGACTATATCCGGCGATGGGTGCCGGAACTGGCGGATATTGACGATCCTTATATCCACGATCCGGAAGCTTCCGGCTGCAAACCGGAAGATTATCCCACCAAGATCATCGGACACAAGGAAGCGCGGGCACGTGCTCTCGACGCCTATGCATTGGTGAAATAGGCGCGGGGATTGAAATGCCTGCGGCTAGCCGGTATCACTGGTGCGCAGATCACAAGGATATCAGGTCGATGAATAACTAGGTTGCCGTCAGGCAAGTTCAAAATCCATTTCCTCCAGTCCTTCGGGCTGGATATTTTGACACCTATATTCAGGATCTCTTATGCACAGATTATCAGGAAAATTTTGCGTTATCACCGGCGCTGCCCGCGGCATTGGCAAGGCTATAGCGAAAGCCTATGTTGACGAGGGAGCGACGGTGCTGCTGACCGACTGCGATGCGGAGACTTTGTTGGCCGCTGGCGAGGAACTCGGGTGCGATACGCTGGTTCTCGACGTCGAGCAGGAAGCGGACTGGGAACGGCTGGCCGCCTTGCACCCGGTCGCGGACGTTGTCGTCAACAATGCGGGTGTGACCGGTTTCGAGCGGGGCGTTGCTCCGCATGACCCTGAACATGCATCGCTGGAGGACTGGCGCGCGGTGCACCGGGTCAATCTTGACGGGACCTTTCTCGGCTGTCGCTATGCGATCAAGGCGATGAAGGAGAAGGGCACGGGATCGATCATCGATATCTCTTCGCGTTCCGGACTTGTCGGTATTCCAGGGGCGGCGGCTTATGCCTCGTCCAAGGCGGCGATTCGCAATCACAGCAAGTCGGTCGCGCTCTATTGCGCGCAGCAGGGCTGGCAAATCCGCTGCAATTCGATCCATCCCGCCGCGATCATGACGCCGATGTGGGAGCCGATGCTGGGCGAGGGCGAACCGCGCGCAGCATCGGAAGCGGCGCTGGTCCGGGATACCCCGTTGCAGCGCTTTGGCGAGGCCAGCGAAGTGGCGGCGATTGCCGTCCTGCTGGCGTCGGATGAAGCGGGCTATATTACCGGCTCGGAACTGAATATCGATGGTGGAATCCTCGCCGGTTCGGCAGCTCCGCCGGGGCAGGCGGAAGACGGCTAGATCAAAGGCATATTGGGATAGTTCAGCATTGCCAACCACTTGCCGCTGGTCCATTATGGCGGCATGAATGCGCAGGCACCCAAAAGAGGCAAGCATCTGCTTGATGCGCGCAAGCGTTTCGGCACCGGCGGCGGCATAATTGCGCGGCTGACGGCGCCCGGGTTCCATCGGATATTGGACCGGATCGATGCGGGACTCGACCATGGCACGTTTGAAGGCCAGTTGCCCGATGGCACTACCCGGATCATTGGTGGTCGCGGCGACGGCCCGACTGCCCGGATCACGCTGCACAGCTGGAACGCGCTGCTGCGACTGGTCAATTCCGGCTCGATCGGCTGGTACCGCGCCTGGGAAAAGGTCGAGTGGGAAAGCCCCGATCTGGTCGAATTGTTCGACCTGTTTTCACGCAATCGTGCTGGCCTGAAAGACACCGGACGGGCTGGCGGACTGTTCAGGCTGATTGCCAGATTGCGCCACACGCGGCGGAATAACGACAAGCTGCGGGCGCGGCAGAATATCCAGTATCATTATGATCTGGGTAATGATTTCTACGCTGTATGGCTTGACGAAACCATGAGCTATTCCAGTGCATTATTCCATGATGCTAAGACTTCACTCGAAGAAGCGCAGAAGGCTAAAATTGCAGCGATCGCCAATCGGTTGAACGCGAAGCCGGGCGATAGCGTGCTGGAAATCGGTTGTGGCTGGGGTCATTTGTCCGGCACGTTGCTGCGCGATCATGGACTGAAAGTGACCGGCATATCGCTGTCCGACGAACAGACCGCATGGGCGCGGGACCATCATCCCGAAGTCCAGTTTCTGATTCAGGATTATCGCGATGTCGACGGGCAATTTGACGCCATCGCCAGCGTCGAAATGGTCGAGGCGGTTGGCCAGAAATATTGGCCAGATTTCCTCGACTGCATCGCCCGCAATCTGAAACCCGGTGGCCGCGCGGCGCTGCAATATATTACCATCGCCGATGATATTTTCGACCAATATGCTGCCAGCGCCGACTTTATCCAGACCTATATATTTCCGGGGGGCATGCTGCTTTCGGAAAGCCAATTCCGGGCTCTGGCCGAAGAACGGGGACTGCAATGGCGTGATCAGAAAAATTTTGGTCTCGACTATGCGCAGACACTGAAAATCTGGCGCGAGCGGTTCGACGATGCGGTCGAGCGCGGTGCCTTGCCGGCCGGTTTTGATGAACGGTTCGTCCGGCTGTGGCGTTATTATCTGACCTATTGTGAAGGCGGTTTTCGCGGCGGCGGCATAGATGTCGCACAAGTGACACTGATAAAAGACAAATGACCAAGGGAGAGCGGGACAATGAGAGTTTTCGGGAAACTGGCGATGCTGGGCGTCGCCTGCATGAGCCTGACGGCGTGCGAACAGGTTCAGAAAGTGGCGGCCAATGCCGCCGGATTGCCGACTGACGAGAACGTGCTGTTCTGGACCCAGGATCAACGCGACAATGCGTTCCGCCAGATGGAGGTGCTGACTACCACCCGGACGATCGAAGCCGGTGACAGCATTCGGGAACTGCCAGCAGGCAAGCCGCTCCCGAAAACACTGAAAACGGAAAATGGTGAAGTCACCATTGATGAATATATGGCGGATCAGCGGCTGGCCGGGCTGGTCGTCCTGCAGGATGGCAAAATCCGCCTCGAAGAATATCGCATGGATTTCGGCAAGGATGACCGCTGGACCAGTTTCTCGGTCGCCAAGTCGCTGGTGTCGTCTCTGGTCGGCGCGGCGATCAAGGATGGTTATATCAAGTCGCTGGATGATCCGCTGACCACCTATATTCCGGAACTGAAAGGCAGCGGCTATGACGGCGTGACCGTCGAGCAACTGCTGACAATGACCTCTGGCGTGAAATGGAACGAGGATTATGAGGACAAGAGCAGCGATGTCGCCCGGTTCAACACGACCAAGTCGAAAGATGGCGTCGATCCGGTGATCCTCTATATGAAGACGCTGGTCAACGAAGCCGAGCCCGGCACGCGCTGGCAATATAATACCGGCGAGACCAATTTGATCGGCGTGCTGGTGGCCAAGGCGACCGGAAAATCACTCTCCGAATATCTCTCCGAAAAAGTCTGGAAGCCTTATGGCATGGCCAAGGATGCGGTGTGGATATTGAATGATGGCGGCAAGGAAATCGGTGGCTGCTGTATCTCCGCGACGACGCGTGACTTTGCGTTATTCGGTCAGTTCGCGATGAACGGCGGCAAGATCGGTGACACTTCCGTGGTTCCCGATGGCTGGTTTGCCAAGGCCGGCACCAAGCAGGCCGATATCGGTCAGCCGGGCGCGGGCTATGGCTATCAGTGGTGGACCTTTGATGATGGCAGTTTTGCCGCGCAGGGCATTTTCGGGCAGGGCATCTTCATTGATCCGAAGCGCAAGCTGGTGATTGCCGGCAATGGCAATTGGCCAAGAGCCACGCCGGATGACAAGAAAGTGACGCGCAATGCCTTTTACAAGGCCGTGCAAAACCATCTCGACAGCGAAGCGGCGCCCGCCAGCTGATTGGGGCTAGCCGAGTTCGAAACGCTCGCCGGTGGCAAAGTCGCTGGCGAGAATCTCGACCAGCCGGTCGGCGACAACCGATGGCAGTTTTACGCTGGCCGGATCTTCGCCGGGATAGGCACGGGCGCGCATGTCGGTGCGGGTGCGACCGGGATCGACAATCGCTGTGCGAATCTTGCCCAAGTTGCGCATTTCTTCGCCATAACTGAGCACAAGCGACTCAAGAGCGGCCTTTGATGCACCATAAGCGCCCCAAAATGCCCGCGGCTTGCTGCCGACGCTGCTGGTGATTGCCAGCAGGCGGGCGTTGTCGCTCTTGCGCAGCATCGGATCAAACCCCGCGATCAGGGCTTGCTGCGCGATCAGATTGAGGGTCAGGACCTGGTTGAATTCCTTGCCGTCAATGGTCGGCACCGGTCCCAGCGTTCCGAGCATCGCCGCATTGAGCACCAATATGTCGAGTCCGTCCCAGCGGCCGGCAATCGCCGTGGCCAGCCGGCCGATGCTGTCGCCGTCGGTCAGATCAAGCGGCGCGATCGTGGCGTTGCCGCCGGCCGAGTGGATCTGCTCTTCAATCTTTTCCAGACCATCGGCGTTGCGCGCGGTGATCACGACATGCGCGCCTTCCCTGGCCAGGGCCAGGGCCGTGGCCGCACCGATGCCGCGGCTCGCGCCCGTAACGAGCGCCAGTTGACCTTCAAATTTCATAGCTAGCTCGCTGTTTGCTTGAGGCGAGGCAAGTCGCCGGATGGTTCGTGCTCGCGTGCTGTGCCCGAGGAATCCGATGAATCCGAGCGCTCGTTGAGCATACTGAGCTGGTCGGGCTCTTCCTCGCCATCGCGGTCGGTGAGGACGGTCGGATAAGCGCCGGTAAAACAGGCATCGCAATATTGCGGCTGGATATCATGGCGGGTTTCTTCGCCAGCGGCGCGGTAAAGGCCATCGATCGAAACGAAAGCGAGACTATCGGCCTGAATGAATGCGCGCATTTCCTCGACGGATTTCTGGGCCGCGAGCAGTTTTTCGCGCTTCGGCGTGTTCACGCCGTAAAAGCAGCTGTGCATGGTTGGCGGGCTGGCGATCCGCATATGCACTTCGGCAGCGCCGGCTTCGCGCATCATCTGGACGATCTTCATGCTGGTGGTGCCACGCACGATCGAGTCGTCGACCAGGACGATTTTCTTGCCGTTGACCAGCGGCCGGTTGGCGTTGTGCTTGAGCTTGACGCCGAGATGACGGACGCCGTCACCCGGCTGGATGAAGGTGCGACCGACATAATGCGAGCGGATGATGCCCAACTCGAAGGGAATGCCCGATTGCTCGGCAAAGCCCAGGGCGGCAGGGGTGCCGCTATCGGGGACCGGGATCACGATGTCGGCGTCGACCGGGCTTTCGATCGCCAGTTGCGCGCCGATACCCTTGCGCACGCTGTACACCGAATTGCCGTCGACAATCGAATCGGGCCGCGAGAAATAGACATGTTCGAAAATGCACGGTCTGGGCTTGTTGTCGGGAAATGGGCGATGGGAGCGCAGTTCGCCGTTGGTTACCACGATCAGTTCGCCGGGTTCGACGCTGCGGACATATTCTGCGCCGACCAGATCCAGGGCCACGGTTTCCGACGCAAAGACATAGGCTTCGCCGATCCGGCCCATTACCAGCGGCCGGATGCCGAGCGGATCGCGGCAGGCAATCATGCCTTCGGCGGTCATGCAGATCAAAGAATAAGCGCCCTCAACCTGTCTCAGGGCATCGATGAACTTGTCGAGCAAGGTGCGATATTTGGAGGTTGCGACCAGATGGATGATGACTTCGGTATCGCTGGTCGACTGAAAAATCGAGCCATGGCGGACCAGTTCGTCACGCAATGCCAAGGCATTGGAAATATTGCCATTATGAGCGATCGCAAAGCCGCCGGACGCGAGATCAGCTTCGAGCGGCTGGACGTTGCGCAAAGTACCGGCACCGGTCGTCGAATAGCGGACATGGCCGCAGGCCGAATCGCCGCGCAGACGGTGGATCACTTCTTCGCTGTCAAAATTGCCGGCCACTGGACCGAGCGCGCGATGGCTGTAAAATTCCCTGCCGTTGCGGCAGGTGATGCCGGCCGCTTCCTGTCCGCGATGCTGGAGAGCGTGCAGACCGAGCGCAACCATGGCGGCAGCGTCTTCGATGCCGGCGATACCAAAAACGCCGCACTCTTCCCGCAGCTTGTCGTCATCAAACGGGTGGGTTGTCAGCATATCTCACCTGGCATGTAATTGGACGGGCGCGGGATGCCTGCCATATAGGTACGAAAGGGTGGTTTGTCTGCCCCCAATGTCATAAAATCATAATATTGCGCGAACGGGCAGCGGCAGGGTCGACCAATTGCGCCATTAGCCGTTGCACGGGAACGGATCGGGTCTTAATCCAGTGTCATGACCAATATTGAAAATGATCCGGAGACCGGAAATACGCTCCAGCCGAAATATGATTCGAACGGATTGATCACGGCGGTGGTCAGTGATGATTCGTCGGGCGAGCTGCTGATGCTGGCGCATATGAATGCAGAGGCCCTGCAATTGACGCAGGACAGCGGCGTCGCGCATTTCTATTCCCGCAGCCGGCAGTGCCTCTGGAAGAAGGGCGAAACATCGGGCAATATCCTGTCGGTAACCGAGATGCGGATCGATTGCGATCAGGACGCGCTGTGGATCAAGGCGGTGCCCGCCGGGCCTGCCTGTCACACCGGCCAGCAGAGCTGCTTTTACCGCAAGATCGTTGATGGCAAGCTGGAGCCGGTTGCTTGAGGCAGGGTTGGCCACTGGTTTGCGCGCTGTTTCTGGCGGCCTGTGGCCAGGGGCAGCCGGATGCCGACAAAAACGCGGCAGAAATTTCCCCGCTGGAGCAGGCTGCTATTGATGCCGGGGTCATTCCCGATGTCCGCAATGTGACGCTGTCCGGCGCTTTTGAACGACGAAGCGATCTCGGCACCGACAGCTTTTGCGCGGTGGGCAATGACGAAAATGGCTATCAGGTCGGGATGATCGCGGTGTTCGGACCGGAAACCAAGTGCGAAGGGCTGGGCGAAGCCGAGCGCGAGGGGGAAAATGTCCGGATTACCTTGAACAGCGAAGAGAAATGCAGCTTTACCGCGCGGTTTGATGGCGTCGAATTGAAATTGCCTGGTGAGCTGCCGAAAAGCTGTGCGAGCTATTGTAGCGCGCGCGCCGGGTTTGAAGGGGTCAGTTTCTACATGATCGGCGAGGGCGATGCGGTGGCCCGATCGACCAGCGGCCGGGATTTCGAGAATCTCTGCCCCGGCGGCTAGGGTTGACGTTTACGTTAGCGTAAGCTATAGATGGCCCATGTCCAAGCCGCCAAACCATGCCGAACTCGACACACCGGATCTGAAGAATCGGGAAACCTATACAATATCCGACCTGTCGGAGGAATTTGGCGTTACTGCCCGGGCCTTGCGATTCTATGAGGACGAGGGGCTCATTGCCCCCGACCGCAAGGGTCTGTCGCGCATCTATACCAAGCGCGACCGGGCGCGGCTGGCCTGGATCATGCGCGCGAAAAATGTCGGGTTCAGCCTGATCGAAATTCGCGAGATGATCGATCTCTATGATGTCGGCGATGGTCGGCAGACGCAGATGCAGGTGACGATCGAAAAATGTCAGGAAAAGGTCGATACGCTGAAGAAACAACGCGCCGACATTGACAGTTCGATCAAGGAATTGACCGGTTTTATTAAGACTGTGCAGTCCGCCATGGCGGACACCAAAGCGCAGCATCAATAGAGGATAAATGCCGGTAAAATCCGGCCGCCCCGTTTGAGTAGAAAGTAGAAAATCATGCCCAGTTATACCGCACCGATCGGCGAAGTCCGGTTCATCCTGAACGAAGTACTCAATCTGGAAAAATATTCGAACATCGCTGGTTTTGAAAATGCGACGCCGGAAATGGTCGATGCCATTTTGACCGAAGCCGGGAAATTTTCGACCGAAGTGCTCCACCCGCTCAATCAATCGGGCGACGAGGAAGGCTGCACCCGCCACCCGGACGGCTCTGTCACCACACCCAAGGGTTTCAAGGAAGCCTATCAGAAGCTGACCGATGGCGGCTGGACGACATTGTCCTCTCCCGAAGAATATGGCGGGCAGGGACTGCCCCGGGTCGTCGGCAATGCGGTGATGGAATTCATGGTTTCGGCCAATCAGGCGCTGGAAATGTACACCGGCCTTACCCAAGGGGCGATTGCTTCCATTCTTACCGAAGGCAGCGAAGAGCAAAAACAGACCTACGCTACCAAAATGATTTCGGGCGAATGGACCGGCACCATGAACCTGACGGAAGCCCATTGCGGTACCGATCTGGGTCTGATCCGAACCAAGGCTGAACCGATGCCCGGTGGCAGCTATGCGATTACCGGTCAGAAGATTTTCATTTCCGCTGGCGAGCATGACATGGCGGAAAATATCATCCACCTGGTGCTGGCCAAGACACCGGGTGCGCCGGACAGTTCGAAAGGCATCTCGCTGTTCATCGTGCCAAAATTCCTCGTCAACGAAGATGGAACGCTGGGCGAGCGCAACGGCGTCAGCTGTGGCTCGATCGAAGAGAAGATGGGCATTCACGGCAACGCCACCTGTGTGATGAACTATGACGGGGCCACCGGCTATATGGTCGGGGAAGAGAATAAAGGCCTGCGCGCCATGTTCATCATGATGAACGCAGCGCGTCTCGGCGTCGGGCTTCAAGGTCTGGCGCAGGGCGAAATCGCTTATCAGAATGCGGTTGTCTATGCCGGCGATCGGCGTCAGGGCCGGGCGCTGACCGGGGCACAGGATCCGGAAGAAAAAGCGGATACGCTGTTCGTTCATCCCGATGTCCGCCGGATGCTGATGGACGGCAAGGCTTTTACCGAGTCGATGCGGGCGCTGGTTCTGTGGGGCGCGTTGCAGGTGGATCTGGCCGACAAGGCGGAAACCGAGGAAGAGCGGCAGCTGGCCAATGATCTGGTCAGTCTGCTGACCCCGGTGGTCAAGGGTTACGGCACCTATATGGGCTATCAGATCGCCACCGAATCACAGCAGGTTTATGGCGGCCATGGCTATATCAAGGAATGGGGCATGGAGCAGTTCGTGCGCGATGCGCGGATTGCGATGATTTACGAAGGCACCAACGGTATCCAGGCGATGGATCTGGTCGGTCGCAAGCTTGGCCAGAACGGTGGCCGGGCGGTGCAGGCGTTTTTCAAGGTCGTGGCTGACGAACTGGCCGAGGCGAAAGGCCATGAGAAGCTGTCGAAATTCGCCGAAGCGCTGGAAAAAGCCAATGGTGAACTGCAGAAAGCCACGATGTGGTTCATGCAGCATGGCATGGTCAATCCGAACAACGCCGGAGCCGGCGCTTATCATTATATGCATCTGATGGGCATTGTCTCGCTGGGACTGATGTGGCTGCGGATGAGCAAGGCAGCCCAGGCTGCGCTGGATGCGGGTTCGGCCAATCCGAAATATTACGAGGCCAAGCTGGTAACCGCGCAATATTTTGCCGAGCGTTTCCTGCCGGATACCGGATCGCTGCGCCGCAAGATCGAAGGCGGAGCCGAGTCGATCATGGCACTCGATCCCGAAATGTTCGCGGTCACCTGAACCTTGTGATCAGGCGGGCTCATTCTGTTCCGCCTGTTTATAGGCTTCTTCCCACATGCCGAGGTTTCGCCGGGCATCCTGCACAAAGGGTGACCGGCGAATCCCCCACAAGGCGAGATTATTGGCCAGCCGGCCAAGCAGGCGCATCGGTCGCTTGACCTGGACCAGCAGGATGACGCGGCGCTGATCCGTATTGTTATGCACTTGGTGATAATAGCTGTCGTCAAACACCAGCCATTTGCCCGCTTCCCAGAACAGGGTGCTGTCCTCGACCTGCATCGTGCAATGTTCGGGCTTGTCGGGCACGATCAACCCGAGATGACAGGTGACCAAGCCACGGGTAACTCCGCGATGACGGGGAATGGTGGCTCCCGGCTCCAGGATCGAGAAAAAGGCGGAATTGAGGTCGGGTATCCGGCGCACCAGGTCGGCGGTTACCGGCGCGCGGGCACAATTTTCAGCCACTTCATAGCCATAGCCGATCAGAAAAAACGAGCGCCAGTTGCCATCGCCGGCGATCCGCGCATGATCCGGCGAGATTTCCTTGAGCGGCGGGACAGCGTCGCGGTGGCGCAGGATCGAAGCCGCTTCGTCCGCGATAACCAGCCATTTTTTGGAGAGGCCAGCGGTCCAGGGAAACGAATCGGCGGCAAGGACGGGTTCGGTGGGAATTTCGGACTGGTCCGTCGATATGCGGTTCATTGTGCCGCGCAGGCGCTTGCCGATTTTGATGATCAGGGGCCTGGCATCCGCATCGGACGTCTTCGCAGCGGCCGGACGAAGCTTTTGCATGGTCATGACTCGCAACCTTTCAGTTGAAATGTCCCGGACCCTTGTTTCGGATTATACAGCGAAATGTGACCATATTTCGACAAACTGTTGCCGACAATCTGTCAAAGGAGGCCGGTCGTTTATCACGATCAATGGTGCCCGTTGACCGATGAATGCCGGTAATCCGCCATTTGGCGTTTCCGCAGCGCAGATGGTCGAAGGTGGCTGGACCGCGAATCGATCCGTCGTCACAAGGGTGGTGACAGGGGAATGATATGCATAAGGAGTATATGCAATGCATTCCAAAAGAAGCCCAAATCGCGTGCGCCGGATGACGCCGTTTCTGATCACCGTCGGAATGGGACTATCGGTTGCAGCCCATGCGGCAGAGCCCGAATCCCCGGATGACATGCAGTCCGAAATCCCGGCTCCGACGATTGACAGCGACGGCGATGGAACGATGGATGCCTGGGATCGCAGCGGTGACGGGCAGGCCGATGCCTGGGACAGCGATGGCGACGGTCAACCCGATCTGCTTGACGACGATGGAGATGGGCAGCCCGACTAAAACAGGCGACCGCCAGACGTTGGAACACCGGACCTATAGTGTAAGGCTATTCATGGTCCGGTGTTTTTTTGGTTTCAAAAACTTCGTCAAACATGCTGAGCATGGCGGCCTTGCTCTGCCGGTCTGCCGAGGCATTGTAGCGAACCGCTTCGATCGACCTTGAATTGCTGTTTATGTCGGTGAAGCCGTGGACCACGCCCGAATAGATATGCATGTGGCAATCAGCCCCGGCAATGTCCATTTCTGCGAGAAATTCGCGCATCTGTTTGGGCGGGACAAGTGGGTCGGCCCGGCCATGGCAGACCAGAATGCGGGCCTTTATGGTACCGCGTTTTGCCGGGAGCGGGGTTGCCAGCAGGCCGTGAAAACTGACGACAAGAGCGATATCTTCTCCGCCGCGCGCCATTTCGAGAACGACTTCACCGCCCATGCAATAGCCGATCGCGGCAATCCGGTTGTTGGCAAGTTTTGATCTTGTGCGCAATTCGGCGAGCGCGCAGCGGAATCGTTCCCGATAATATTCAGCATCGGCACGCAGGGCATCTGCCAGCGCGCGTGCTTCCCGAATATCGTCGAGAACACCCTTGCCATAGAGGTCACAGACCATCGCGCTATAGCCCAATGAGGCCAGCCATCGGGCGCGATCAAACATCAGCTTGGTCGGACCGGCAATGGTCGGCACGATCAATATGCCCGCACGCGGATAGCGGCTGGGTTGCGCCATATAGCCGGATAATTCTACATCGCCATGCCGGTAGGTGAACTGCTGGACCTCGATCGAGCTCATTCTTCGGGCAGAAACTCTGGGACAGAAAGATACCGCTCGCCGGTATCATAGTTGAAGCCGAGGATTTTCGCG
>JAGPVK010000120.1 GCA_018067055.1 Sphingomonadales bacterium
GTCAAATCTTCTATCTGTGCGCTTTCCAGGCTGTGCAGCAGGCGCTTTTTCTCGATCGTCGCCTGAATCAGATCGGCGATCCTGACCGGCTTTGGCTCTTCCGGATTTGCCTTGTTGTGCTGCGACAGACGTTCGAGCAGACCATTCATCTTCCGCGCCGAATCCTGCAATGTGTCGATCATATCCGCCTGGAATTCCGGATTATCGGCATGGCGCTTGGCATTGCCGGCAAGCAGGCTGAGCTGGCTGACGAGATTTTTGATATCATGCATGATGAACGCCATCCGGCGGTTGAACTCGTCAAATCTTTGCACTTCGGACAAAGATTCCTGACTACGAGATTCGGCCAGATAGCTGGCGACCTGACGGCCGACCACCCGGAGCATGTCCAGATCCTCCCAGTCCAGTGTGCGATTGACCCGCGGTCGGGCCAACAGCATCACCCCTGCCAGTCGATCGAAATGGACTAGGGGAACGGCCACCCACGCCCGCGGATCGCTTTTCATCCAGTCGGGGATTGCTGATGCGTCGCACTTCTCGTCCTGCCCGGCCCGCAGCGTATCGAATTCGACAATATGACCGGTGTCTTCGAAAAAGGCGGTGGTCCGGGCAGTGCAGGCGCGGGCTGGCACCTCGATCATCGACCAGTTCCAGCGCGACTGCAGCACCAGCTGGCCGGCCTCATCGGGCATCAGCAAAAGGCCGGCAGGCGAGTCGGTAATATCGGCAATCGCCTTTATCACCCGTTCATGGAACGGCGCGCTATCCGCACCGGGCCGGCCAATCGTATCGGTAAAGCGGATCCACTCGGATCGATAATCCTATCGGTGCTGGAAAAAATTCTTGGTTACCTTGACCTTCAACCAGGCGCGGAACCGGCCTGACGGCAGCAGCAGCAGCGCGCCGATGGTGGTCCCGAACAGAAAGCTGATCTGGGCAAGTCGCGCATAGTCACCGCCGATGATCTGCAGCGCCGTAGCGATGACGATCATCATCAGCAGATAGCTGCCAATCGCGACCAGCGACAGCGAGCGGAAGGCAACGCTGCGCGAAAGCTTCAGCGTCCATTCGGTGTTGCGGATCGATGCCAGCACCAGAATCGGTGCGATGACCGCCATCATCGGTCCGCGCATGGCGTGCAATTCTATCGGAATTTGCTGGGTCAGATAGGTGATCGTGTAGAGATTGAGATCATAGGTCCAGATCGCGGCCAGTGCGGCCATCGGCAAGCGGATGCCCCAGCGGGTTTCAGGCGCGGTGATCGAATAGAGATTGTGGACCAGGACAAGCGCGCCGACGGCGAAGATCATTCGCAACACCAGCGAGGTGTAGAGCGTGACCTCTTCAAGACGCGGGCTTCCTGAAAAGGCGGGAAGCAGCGAATCGACGAGTGTCTGGCCGACCAGAACAAAGGTCAGCGCGGCATAGATGACATTGACCGTCTTGGGTTCATCGCGCCCCTCCCCGGCGCGCAACAGGATGAACATGAAGGCCAGCCAACCGAAATTGCGCAAGGTTTCCGAAAAGCGGGAAATCGGAGACAGGGATCCCTCGACCGCAATCGTCAGCGCCCAGAAACTGGTCAATGCAATGGCGACAATCAGCCAGATATGTTTGTCATTGCGCTCGACCTTGCGCTGGAATTGCCAGATCGCCAGTGCGCCAAAAAGCGCGGCAGCAAGGCCATGTCCGAACAGGCTGATATAATCGAGAATCGACTCCATCTCAGCGCGCTCCTTCCGGCCACAACACGACCCGGATCGTCTGCAGGATGATCAACAGATCGAGGAACGGGGTATAGTTTTTGGCGTAATAGAGATCATATTCCAGCTTGTGCCGGGCATCCTCGGTCGATGCTCCATAGGGATAGTTGATCTGTGCCCAGCCGGTGATACCCGGCTTGACGATATGACGCTCGGCATAGAACGGCATTTTGGTTTGCAGATCATCGACAAATTGCGGCCGTTCCGGGCGTGGCCCGACAAAACTCATCTCGCCTTTCAACACGCTCCACGCCTGCGGCAGTTCGTCGATCCGGACCTTGCGGATGAATTTGCCGATACGGGTGATCCGCGGATCATTCTCACTCGCCCAGATCGCTTCGCCTGCAACCTCGGCATCAGCGCACATCGAGCGAAGCTTGAGGATCTTGAATTTCTGGCCGTAAAGCCCGACCCGTTCCTGCTTGAAAAACGAACCGCCCTGGCTTTCCAGCTTGATGAGCAAGGCGAAGAGCAGGATCACCGGTCCGGTCAGGATCAGCAAAAGGATACTCAGAAAAATATCAAAGCCCCGTTTGAACAAGGTGGAAAGGCGGCGGCCCGATGAAAATCCGTCGGAGAAAATGAACCAGCTCGGGTTGACGCTATCGAGATCGACCCGCCCGGTTTCCCGCTCGAGAAAGCTCGACAGGTCATTGACATGCACGCCGGTGGTCTTGATCGTCAACAGGTCGGCAACCGGCAGCGAATTGCGCCGTTCCTCGAGCGCCAGCACCACTTCGCTGACCGCCAGATCAATCACATGTTGCGGCAAATTGGCGATATCCTGACGCCGGATAGCCGTATTGATCAGGCTCGGGCCTTCATTCATATCGACATAGCCGGCAATGATGAAACCGTTTTCCTGCCGCTTTTCCAGCGCGGCAATCCGCCCCGCCCGTGGACCGGCACCCAGGATCAGCAGTCGCCGCTTGAAAATATCGCTGTCCAGAATGGTGCCGAGCAATACCCGGATCACCATCAGAAACACTATCGCCAGGACCATCGCATAGAGAGAATTGGAACGCCACAGGGTGGCACCCGGCATCGCGAATGCCAGCAAGGACAGGAAAATCACGCCCAGTGATATTGCCACCAGAATACGGGCAGCAGCGAAGCGCAGGGATTGCAGGGCCTCGGGTCCATAAATGCCCACCGCGATCAACGACAGTTGCAGGGCAAAGGCAAAGCTGAAAATCGGTGCCGGTCGGTCAACGATCGATCCGACCGTCATGTCAATCTGTAGCGCCCGCAATATCCAGCCGGCTTCGGCTGCGGTCAGCAGCAACAGGAAATCGATCAAACCCAGAAAAATGACTGGGTAAGGAATATAATGTTTGAACAATCGGATCATATTGCGCGCAGTCTTTCCTCGGTCTGCAAGACCCATAAGGAAAATTGGTTAGCTGTCGGTAAATTTTACAGAGCGATTCATGCAAAATCTCCCGATTTCGTCAGAATTGTTCAATATGTCGACAGTTTTGCTGCGAAAATCGCTGTGATTCTGCGCCTTATTCTAGTCAGTGACAAAATCAAACGGCGTCAATCCGCGCTCGCGTTCGTCAAATTTCAGTGGCCGGCTGCGCGGCGGCGCTGACCGCTGCGAACATTGCGGCCGGGTGCAGGCCGAACAGCCCAGTCCGATCGGATCGGCATGCTCGCTGTTCAGATCCTTGCCGCGGGCGTAATGCAGCACCGAGGCGACATCGGCAGAAACGCCGAGCCCGATTGCGAAGGCGGGCGTATATCCGCCGGCACCGGAGCCGATACCCTGCACCGCACGCGACAGGGTGAACCAGGTCGACCCGTCTTCCAGCGCCACCAGCTGCGACCGGATTTCCGCCGGCTGTTCGAATACCCGATGAATATCCCAGAGCGGACAACGGTGTGCGCTTTCCACCAGCGGTGCGTTGCTGGCCCCGGCGTAACGCTTGGAAATCATGCCCGACCGGTCGATCCGGACCATGAAGAACGGCAAGCCACGCGATCCAACGCGCTGCAAGGTGGTCAGACGATGGGCAATTTGCTCGAAACCGGCACCGAAACGGCGCTGCAGCAGCTGGATCCGATAGCCGCTTTGCTCGCAGGCTTTCAGAAAGCGCTCATAAGGCATCATCAAGGCGGCGGCAAAATAGCTCGACAAGTGACGGCGGAACAATTTTTCCGCGGCCCGATCGGTAAAGTTCCCACCCGCGGCCAGCGCATCAATTTCACCCTTGGCCTCGATCTGGCCAAGCAGCAGCGCTGCCTGGAACGTGCGAGAGGCGGGATCGAGCATTTCCGAAAGCTGCAACTGGCGGGCGTGGAGATCAAGACGGCGCAACTTGTCTGGCAGCACCGTTTCGGGCAAAATCCGGATCATCAACTGGTGCTTGACCCTTAGCCGTTCCGCGATCGCACCATAAAGATCGCCGGCACCGAGGCGCAGTTCGTCGGCCAGTTGCTCGGCCATGCTATCGAGATCAGCGAAATGGTTGCGCCAGCGCTCGATTTCGCGGCGGACGGCCTGAATCGGATCGGGCGCATTATTCTCTCCAATCTCTCCGCCGGCCTTGCGATTGTCAAAAAGGCGTACAAAGGCTTCAGCCGTATTGGGCGAAGCAATCAGCCATTCCTCGAGTTCTGTGCGATCGACGGTCAGGTCTTCAAACAGGGGATCGGCCAGGCGCTGCCGGATCGCATCAATACCACCACCGGGAACGGCTGCAATCAACTGCCTCGGGTCAAAGTCGAACCGATCGGCCAGCAACAGCATCAATCGGGCGCTCAACGGGCGCTGGTTTCGTTCGATAAGATTGAGATAGCTGGGTGAAATATCCAGCGCCTCGGCCAGAGCGACCTGAGTCATCGCGGCGCTGCGGCGAAGCCGTTTGATCGCCGCACCGGCAAAAAGTTTCTGATTGGTCATGCATCTACTATGTAAATTTATTTACAACTTATCAAGCCGTTTTGACAGAGCTTTGCAAAACGCGACTAAATGCCAGAAGCGGCCATCTCGTCCGACCATCGACACCTGCGTTCTCGCTTGTGACGCAACCAGTAAATGTTTCTTAACCGCACCCGTCTATTTCCGGTCGGGAATTTGAAAGAAATTGGTGCTCTGCTATGCTCAAAGAATCCATCCTGTTTGTCGCTTCGACTGGGCTGCTGATCTATTTTATCGCGCCGTCGGACGCGCCTCCAGCAGACCAACCGGTCAAGGAACAGGTGCAGGAACCGGTGAAACCGGTGGTTCAGGCATCGGATGACGGCTGGGATGATGAGGACGATGAAGATGAAGACAGCGAAGAGAGCTTCGTCTTCGGCGACCCGATGACGGTTCTGGACGACGAAAATGATTCAGAATCCACCGACGAAGAGCAGCGTTCTGTTCGTCAGGAACAGGCAGACAATAGCGGGGCGAGAAACAGCGCGTCCGCCAGCAGCACTCCCAAGCCCTCTCCAAACAGCCCGCGATCGGGTGAACCGGGCAGCCTCGACAATCCGATTGTTTTCAAAACCAACAATCCGGCAGACCCGGTTGACGACTAGTCGAGGTCGCGGGCCATATCGCGACGGCATTCATCGCTGATGATCGCGGCATGGCCATAATTGGGATGGTCGATCTGGACCATCACCTGCCCTGCCATGCTCTTCCACAGCTTTGCCTGTTCGCTGGTCAGCGGAAAATGGACAAATTGCACGGCGCTCGCCTTGCCATCCGCCCGCGTACGGTCAATATCCTGCTCCGGCTCCGCGGTCACCTTCTGGTCGCCGATCAGCAGATGGATATGCTGATCGACACCGCCTAAAGTTTTGAGGAAAGCCGTGCGCCGTTCTTCCTCGTCTATTTCAAACATCAGGGTGCCGGTAAATTCCGATCCGTTCGGGACCATCGGATTATAGGCGGCCAGTTCATCGGTCAGCTGCTCTTCGCCGCCTTTTTCGATGCGCAGCATTTCCTGGATCTGCAGCCACATGCTTTCCCAGCTTTCGAACTGGATCGTCGCATAGGGGCCAATGGCGATCCGCCGGAATTTCTTGCGCAGGATCGATTCCTGCCTTTTGTCCTTGCGGATCGATTCATAGTCCGGAAGCGAGATGATATCATCCCGGGTTATTTCATGGGTATCGCGGGGCATATTTGGTCCTCAAAATATGGTTTGCACTGCCGGCGAGACAATGCCGGCTGAGCATATGCTTAAAATCCGTAGGCCTTGGCGAGCAATTCTATCGGGTGGCCGATGCGTTCTGGCACATTGGCCTGACCACCGCTCTCCATGATCTGCTTGAGATGCGGTCCGGCCAACGGACATTCACTGACCATATAATCAGGATCGCCTTTCGCCACGGCGCGGGCTGCCGGACGACCAA
>JAGPVK010000372.1 GCA_018067055.1 Sphingomonadales bacterium
CCGTCGCCGAGCCAGATTGCGACGTCGAGATTGGCTTCGGTAAAATCAATTTCATTATCGGCTGCGACCAGCGCGAAACTGGTGTCCGGATGGTCGGAAGAAAAGCGCGACAATCTCTCGTTCAGCCATTTCTGGGTAAAATCACGCGGCGCCGCAATGGTCAGCTTGTGCGAGGACTGGCCCGACTGCATCGCCCGCACCGCTTCTTCAAATTGCAGGAAACCGGAGCGCAGCGCATCCAGCCCCGCCGACGCTTCATCAGTCAGTTCCAGGCCTTTGGGGGTCCGGCGAAACATGACCACGCCCAGCATGTCCTCGAGCGCCCGGATTTGCTGGCCAACCGCGGCCGGGGTCACGGCCAGTTCGTCGGCGGCCTTGGTGAAGCTGAGGTGCCGCGCCGCGGCATCGAGCACACGAAGCCCGTTCAGTGGCAAATGGGTCCGTTTCATTGTCCGACGGTCGGTTCGGTTAGAGGAAAATGGGGGATGCGGACTTCAAAGGCCGGCGGGGCGCTGCCGACCATGACAAAATGGCCTTCCATCGAGCCACTTGGCGTATTCAGCGGGCAACCCGAGACATAGTCATGCGATTTACCCGGCTGGATGATCGGCTGCTCGCCAATCACGCCTTCGCCATCGACCATCTGCAGACCACCGCGCTCGTCATTGATCCGCCAGTGGCGGGTCAGCAACTGCACCGGCGTGTCGCGGTGGTTCTCGATCCGGATATGATAGGCCCAGAACCAGCGCTTGCCATCGATATCCGACTGCTCGGGCAAGAAGGTCACGGCGACCCGTATCGTGACCCCCTCGGTGGTTTCGGCAAATGGGAAGAATGATTCCATGGACATGATATAGAGTTAAAGCCCGACAGACGAAAGGGCCTGATCCAGGTCTTCGATCAAATCGATCGGATCTTCGAGGCCGACGTTGATCCGCAGCATGTCTTCGGTGATCCCGATTTCCAGCCTAGCTTCCTCGCCCAGCCCGTGATGCGTGGTCGAGGCCGGGTGGCACATCAGCGAGCGACTATCCCCGATATTGTTTGAAATATCGATCAAATTCAATGCATTAAGCAGGCCATGCGCTTGTTTGCGACCGCCGCCAACGTAGAGTGAGAAGATCGGTCCGGCGGCTTCCATCTGGCTCATCGCGAGACCATGCTGGGGATGGCTGGGCAGACCGGGGTGCAAGATTTTCTCTACCCTTTGCTCTAAAAACTTGCCCACTTCGACCGCATTATTGCTCTGCCGGCGGATGCGCAGGTCGAGCGTCTCCAGTCCCTTGAGCACAACCCAGGCGTTGAACGCGCTGAGCGTGGGACCGGTGTTGCGGGTGAAGGAGAGCAGGGTTTCCTCGATAAATTCTTCGTTGCCACAGACCGCACCGGCGAGCACACGCCCCTGCCCATCCATCATCTTGGTGGCGCTATAGGCAACCACGTCGGCGCCATATTCCATCGGCCGCTGCAGCACATTGGTCGCGAACGCATTGTCGACGACGCTGGTGATGCCTTTTGCCCGGGCCAGATCGCAGACGCTGCGAATGTCGATCACGTCCATGGTCGGGTTGGCGGGGGTCTCGAAGAAGAAGACCTTGGTCTTTGGCGTTATCGCCCGTTCCCAATTGTCCAAGTCGCGACCATCGACCACGGTCGTGTCGATCCCGAATTTCGGCAAGAGAGTATCGGTCAGCCAGCGGCAGGAACCAAACAGCGCGCGGCTGGCAACGACATGGTCGCCCGCCTGCAACTGGCAGAGCAGGGCCGCCGTCATCGCCGCCATGCCGGATGCGGTGGCGCGACAGGCATCCGCGCCTTCCATGATCGCAATCCGTTCTTCCAGCATCTGCACTGTCGGATTTTGCAGGCGGCTGTAGGTCATGCCGTCCTGCTCTCCGGCAAAGCGAGCGGCGGCATCCTCGGCGCAGTCATAACTATAGCCCGATGTCAGAAACAAAGCTTCGGACGTCTCTCCGAATTCGCTGCGCATCGTGCCGCTGCGGATCGCCTGGGTCGCCGGGCGCCATTTCTTGGTGATCTCGCGGTTCTGACCCGTGTTTCTTTTCATGGTTCTTCCTAGCCGCCTGTCAGTTGCGCGACAATAGCGTCGCCAATTTCCGTGGTTGAAGCCTTGCCGCCCAGATCATGGCCGAGCACGCCCTGCGCAAGAACCGCTGCCACGGCTGCTTCGATCCGGCTGGCTTCCGCTTCCATGCCAAAACTGTGCCGCAACATCATCGCTGCTGACAAGATCATCGCCGAGGGATTGGCAATGCCCTGCCCGGCGATATCCGGCGCGCTGCCGTGAATCGGTTCGTAGAGGCCCTTGGTGCCTTCGCCGAGCGAGGCCGACGCCAGCAGTCCGATCGAGCCGACGCACATGCTCGCCTGGTCGGAGAGTATGTCGCCGAACAGATTGCCGGTGACGACCACATCAAACTGGCCCGGATTGCGCACCAGCTGCATCGCGGCATTGTCGACATACATGTGGCTGAGCTCGACGTCGGGATATTCAGTCGACGTCTCGATCATCACGTCGCGCCACAATTGCGATGTTTCCAGCACATTGGCCTTGTCCACCGAACACAGCCGCTTGCCGCGCACCATCGCGGTCCTGAACGCGACATGGGCAATGCGACGGACTTCGCTCTCGTCATAGGACATGACATCATAGCCTTCGCGCAGGCCGTCCGCGGTTGTGCGCATGCCTTTCTCGCCAAAATAGACATCGCCGTTCAGTTCCCGGACGATCACGACGTCGATGGTGCGCGCGATTTCCGGTTTGAGGCCGGACGCATCTTCCATGCCAGGAAACATTTTTGCGGGGCGTAAATTGGCAAAAGTCTGCATTTCCTTGCGCAGACCGAGCACTGCCTGTTCGGGGCGCAAATGGCGTTCCAGATTATCGCAGGAGGGATCACCGACCGCACCGAACAGGACTGCATCGGCGGACTTTGCCAGCGCGATCGTTTCTGGTGGCAGCGGATGGCCATGGTTGCGATAGGCAACACCGCCGACATCCGCATGATCGAGACAGAGATTTGGCAGGTCCATCGCCACCAGCACGCGCAGCGCCTCGACCATGATTTCCTGACCAATGCCGTCGCCGGCGAGCACTGCAATATGCATCAAACTTCCTTCTTGTAAGCGCGCCGTTCCTGCCGAGAATTGCGCGGTTACGCAACCACCCTTTTCAGGCGATCGACCAATACCGAGCGGGCCGCCATCACATCCTTGCGGCGGTCTTCAAAGAAATGGCGTTTCAGGAAAAAGCCGGTGACGCGCAGGCCATCGAATATATCATCCCATTCGGGGGTAACCGGTTCGATAAGAAACGCGGGAAGCGGCAACAGCCGATCCTTGTAGATCGCGCCAGCTCCCGCGCTGACCGCCGTTGCGCTCTTCGGACTGATATACACCAGATCCTCGGCAGAACCGGTCACCGCGCATTTGTCCAGCGCCAGGCCGAAGCCCAGTTCCGACAGCAGCAGCAACTCGTAACGCACCAGAGCCACCGCCCAGCCTTTCGCCGACGGCGCACTGCATATTGCATCGAGCAAGGCAGAAAGCGCCGAGTGCAGCTGCGGATAGCTGTGCTCCTCCGGCAATACCGCCGCAGTCAGCGCCGTCACCCAGTCCAGCGCCGCGCTAGCCAGCGGTTCACCGAGAAACGGCCCCCTGCTCTGCTGCAGCTCCGCCGTCATCGACGCCAGCTGGTCCTCGGTCCGCGCGCGATAATCGGCCTGCACGATATTCGAAGGAATGAGTATGGGCCGCATCGTCCGGGAATGCGCACCGCGCACATAGCCGGAGACCAGCCCATTTTCGGGCGTCAGCGAACGCACGACCGCGCCATGCTCGCCGTGCGACTTGACCGAACAGATGATCGCAGAGGTGCGGAGGCTAGGCATGGAAATAATCGTAAATTTTCTGCGCCACGGTCGCCGACACGCCCGGTGCACCCTGCAAATCATCAAGCGAGGCATTTTTCACCGCTCGCGCCGTGCCGAAATGCAGCAGCAGCGCCTTTTTCCGCGATGGCCCGATGCCGGGCACATCATCCAGCGAACTATGGCCGACGGATTTGGCGCGTCTGGTCCGGTGCGCGCCGATGGCAAAGCGATGCGCCTCGTCGCGCAAGCGCTGGAGATAGAACAGCACCGGACTGTTCATCGGCAGGTTGATCTGGCGACCGTCGGGCAAGTGGAAAGTTTCCCGACCCGCATTGCGATCCGGCCCTTTGGACACGCCGATCATCACTACATCCTCGACACCGATTTCGGCCAGTGCGTCGCGCGCGGCGCTCATCTGGCCCTTGCCGCCATCGATCAGCACCAGATCGGGCCATTCGCCCTTGTCCCGGTCCGGGTCTTCCTTTTGCGCGCGGGAGAAGCGCCGCTCGAGCACCTCGCGCATCATCGCGAAATCGTCGCCTGGCGCGATCTCGGGATTTTTGATGTTGAACTTGCGATAGGCATTTTTGCGGAAGCCTTCGGGACCC
>JAGPVK010000378.1 GCA_018067055.1 Sphingomonadales bacterium
TGCCATGATAAGACGGATTCGGCTGGTTGAGGAAGGCGAATTTTTCGCTCTTGGTCCAGTCGAACTTGCCGCTGTCGATGATCAGGCCAGCGATGCTGTTGCCGTGCCCGCCAAGGAACTTGGTGCCGCTTTCGACGACAATATCCGCGCCATGTTCGATCGGACGGCAGAGCACCGGCGAGGCCATCGTATTGTCGACCACCAGCGGAATACCGGCCGCATGGGCGATATCGGCAATTGCGGCGATATCCTGCACAACGCCGCCCGGATTGGCGAGGCTCTCGATAAACACACAGCGCGTGTCATCGGTAATCGCGCCCTTGACCTCGTCCATATTGTCGGCGTCGACAAAGGTGACGTTCCAGCCGAATTTCTTCACCGAATGGGCGAGCTGGTTGAGCGAGCCGCCATAGAGTTTCTTCGCCGCGACAATATGCGCGCCGGGGTCCATCAGCACATGGAAGACGATGATCTGCGCCGCATGGCCCGACGACACCGCCAGCGCGCCAATGCCGCCCTCCATCGCCGCAATCTTGCCTTCCAGCGCGCCGTTGGTCGGGTTCATGATGCGGGTGTAGATATTGCCGAACGCATCGAGATTGAACAGGTCGGCGGCATGATCGACGTCGTCAAAAACATAAGACGCCGTCTGGTAGATCGGCGTGATCCGCGCATTGGTCGTCGGGTCCGGCTGCGTCCCGGCGTGGACCGCCATGGTTTCGAGATGGGCGGTTTCGAGTGGATCGGTCATGAACAGGCTCCGTATAAGATGTGTAGCGGGACTATTGGATCGCGGTCTTTTTTACCAGAGGCTTCGGGTCGTCGTCGCAAAAATATTGCCGTGGGGTCACACAGCCTGAAGCGGCAAAATCTGACGGGAACCGCGCCAGCCAGATTACGGCTATTGATACATCTATTATCAGCCGACGATCCTGCCTATTATGAGCAATATGTGATGGTCAGTATCAATCGACAGCCACCACGTCACCCGATCCGGAGAATAGTCATGATCTTTCGTAAATCCGCACTGCTGCTTTCGCTGGCCGCCTGTTCTCTCGCGCCGGTTGCGGCACCGGCGGCCATGGCGGCGCTGAAAAGCGGGACCAAGGCGATGGATTTCACCACCCAGGCGGTGCTCGGCGGCCAGCCGTTTACCTTCAACCTGAAAAACGCGCTCAAAAAGGGGCCGGTCGTGCTCTATTTCTATCCCAAGGCCTTCACCTCGGGCTGCACGATTGAGGCGAACCAGTTTGCCGAGGCGACCGAAGAATTCAACGCGATGGGCGCCACCGTCATCGGGATCAGCGCCGACAATATCGAGACCTTGAAGAAATTCTCGGTCGAGGAATGCCGCAACAAGTTCGCGGTCGCGGTTGGCAGCAAGAAGGTGATCAAGGCCTATGACGCCAATCTGCCGGTGCTCGGCGGCTCCAACCGCACCACCTATATCATCGCGCCCGACGGCAAGATCATCTGGAGCCACAGCTCGCTCAACGTGAAGGGCCATGTGCCGGGTGCGCTCGCCGGGGTGAAGGCGTGGCAGGCGGCGATGGCGGGAAAATAGCCGAATCGCGGTTTCGCTGGATTTGAACAGCGCATGAAAAAGCCGGGCGAAATCCCTTCGCCCGGCTTTTTACTCAGATTACCGGAATTACTCAGATTACCGGAACAGCTTACCAGTAAGGGGCAACCGTCCAATATTCGTAGACCTTCGTCTGATAGTTGCGGTCATGGGCGCGATCCGGTTCGTCGGCGCCAAAGCGCGGCGCGTCCATCAGCTGCTCCTTGGTCACATCGATGCGATAGCCATCAAGCTCGGTATCATAGTCCAGTTTCGACCAGGGAATGCTGTGCTTCTCGTCGCCGATGCCGAGGAAGCCGCCGGCCGAGATGATCACATCAGTGACATTGCCGCCGCGCTTGTCGATCAGCAGCTTGTCGACCTTGCCGATCTTGTCCTTGTCGACGCCATAGACCGTGGTGCCGTCGACGCGATCGCTGGCGATCACCGTGGTGTTTTTCTCATCCTGTAACATCATTTGTCTCTCCTCTCGGGTTCGGGTGAAAACGACATGGCGGCCTTTTATAAGGGGGAAGGCCAGCGCCATGCCGCTATATGAAACCAACGGTCTGCCTCCAATTTCGTTCCGAAAAATTCCTCAAAATCCGGTTTGACGAAAGCAGCGCGGCGACGAACGCCATTGCCACGCGCGATGCCCGGGGCTTGCACCGGTCCCCGGTCACGATGCCGGCCGCCCGGGGGGTCTGGTCCCGGCCAATCCTGCGCCTGAGGAAATCCGCAAACCGACCAGATTTTCAGGGTTTTTCGGATATTTTTGCAACTTTTTCGAAGCTGTGCGTTGACTATATGAACGCAAAAAAGGAGATTCCCCCATGAGCAACAAAGATATGAACCAGACCCCCGATGCAGACGAAGTACGGGAAGAATTCTGGGAATCAATCGCCGACAGCCCGTTTGTCATGATCGCCCTCGATAGCGGCCACGGCCACGCGATCCCGATGCGCGCGCAGCTCGACAAGGACGCGAACAGCTCGATCTGGTTCTACACCTCCCGCGACAACCGGCTCGCCAAGGGCGGCCCTGCGATGATGCAATTTGTCGCCAAGGGCCACGATCTGTTTGCCTGCGTCTCCGGCACCCTGACCGAAGAGACCAGCGAAGCGCGAAAGGACAAGCATTGGAGCAAAGCGGTCGAAGCCTGGTACGAGCAGGGCCGTCAGGACCCCAGCCTGCTGATGCTGCGCCTCGACCTGCGCGACGCGGAAATCTGGGAAGCCGATCCCGGTGTCGTCGGCATGTTCAAGATGATGACCGGCATCACGATGAACGGCGACGAGATGGGCGATCATGCCAGGGTTGCGCTATAGCGGCCAGCGCCATCTGACAGCAGTTCGCGGGGGCCGCAGAAGAACGGAATGAAGCGAGCGCCGGCATCACAGGCCGGACCAGTAACTCGCTTTGCTCCCGCCTTCTGCGGCCCCCGCTTTTTCTTGATAAGCTGCTGCAACAAATCCATCGTCGGCGCGTTTCTTTGCCATGACGGATATACTAGCCGGACCCGACACAATAACCTGGGCGGAGGCGCTGTGGCGGCTCGCTGCTGCAACCCTGCTGCCCTTCCTGATCGGGCTCGAGCGGTTCATCCGCCGCAAGCCGATCGACTTCCGCCCCTTCGTGATCATCTCGATTGCCGCCTGCGCGCTGGCGATCGGCGCGATGGAACTGCTCGAATCGACGCAGGATCCGCAGAGCGACATCGACCCCAGCCGCGTCTTCGAGGGCGTGATCACCGGCATCGGCTTTCTCGGCGCCGGCGCGATGTTCCGCGAGGGCAGCTTCGTCCAGGGCGCGGGCTCTGCGGCGTCGATCTGGGCGGCGGGCGCGATCGGGCTGATCTGCGGTTTCGGCGAAATCTGGCTGGCCGCGATCATCACCGCCGTCATCCTCACCGTCCTGATCACCAGCGCGCCCTTCACCGCGCACTGGGACCCGGGCGAAGAAAGCGGAAAGCCGCCGTCCTGACCAGTCCCCCTATTCACCACCAGCAAGCAAAGGAGAATGACATGCCAGCCCAATCCAAAGCCCAGCAACGCGCCGCCGGAGCGGCTCTGTCCGCCAAGCGCGGCGAGACCAGGGTCGGCGACCTCAAGGGCGCGTCAAAGGACATGTATGACAGCATGACCGAAAAGGAGCTGGAGGATTTTGCCAGCACCGATCACGACGGCCTGCCCGAGAAAGTCGACGGCGACGACTAGCCGCTGATAGCGCGACTAACGGGACACAAAAAAAAGCCGGGCGAAACCACTGTCGCCTGGCTTCCTTGCTTGGAGCGCCTTTGCTGGCCCGTTGCACAGGGAGGGCGTCAGCTGCCCGCAGCAATCAACCCGGCAAACCGGTTCTCGGGGTAATGGTGAATAAACTGACGGCCAAATTATCGGGGATGGGACGTCAGGAAACCTGCTTCCGGCCCCGCAGATCGCTCCGGAAAATTTTTATTGCGGGCACCACACCTCAACGCACCCAATTCAGCATGATCAAATACACCGCCGACAACACAATCCACGTCCCGTCCAGCGTCTTGAGCCTTCGCGCCCCCAGCCAGAGGGCAATCGGACGGGCCAGAAACGCCCCGAGCACCGCACCGGGTGCTGCCAGCAGCACGATCTCCCACGGCATCGTCCCCGCCTGAATATGCCAGACGCTGCCGACCAGCGCGCTGACCGATGAAATGACGCAGGCGGTGCCAGTGCACAGCAGCACCGGATAGTGGCGGATGAACAGATAGAGCGCGACCAGTTCGCCGATGCCAACCGAAAACAGCGCGTTCAGCGCGCCGCCGGGAATGGCGATCAGCATCAGGATCGCTATGTCGACCTTCTCCAGCCGGGCGCGTTCCGGCCGGTTGTGGTTGATCGTCCACGTCGTGATGATCAGGGCAAGGCCCAGAAAGATCGAGAAAATCTTGTAGCCGAGCAATATCAGATGCCCGTCGACCATGGTCAGCCGCTGCATCGCCCACATCGCCGGCAGCGCCAGGGCGAGCACGGCACAAATGACCATCGCATAGTCGCGCGGGCGAACACCGGCTTCTTTTGAGGATGGCGCAAGAACCGGCTGATGCAGCAAGCGGTCGGTCCAGCGCAGTCCGCCGATGGTCATGCCAAAGCTCTGGATCGCCATCGACGCCGCGGTCACGCGCAGCGGGTCGAGCGTCATCACCCCGTGTTCGCGCAGCGCATTGAACACCGGCACAAACACCACCCCGCCGCCGGTGCCCGATGTATTGGCAATCACCGCCGCCAGCGCGCCGATGCCGGGGAGGAACCAGAGCTGGCCGAGCAGAGCGGGGTCGTAGCTCGCGAACAGCAATATGGCGAGATAGAGTAGCACCAGAGCAGCGCCGCCAAATATGACCAGGTGGCCTGGTGCTGGCGTTGTTAATCGACGTCGGGGAATGTTCATGATTTGCGGTTGGCCAAATCTGCGTGACGACGCAACCGATA
>JAGPVK010000380.1 GCA_018067055.1 Sphingomonadales bacterium
ATTTCCGCATCGCCATCGCGCATTTTTTCCATTACCCGCCACATCCAGCCGGTGCCCTCGCGGCACGGCGTGCACTGGCCGCAGCTTTCGTGCTTGTAGAAATAGCTGAGTCGGGAAATCGCACGGACGATGTCGGTCGACTTGTCCATCACGATCACCGCAGCGGTGCCGAGACCGGAGCCAACATCCTTGAGCCCGTCAAAATCCATCGGCGCGTCCATGATCATTTCAGCGGGAACCAGCGGAACAGATGACCCGCCAGGAATTACCGCCAGCAGATTGTCCCAACCGCCGGTGATGCCGCCGCAATGTTTCTCGATCATGTCCTTGAACGGAATCGACATCGCTTCCTCGAACACCGCCGGTTTCTCGACATGGCCGGAAACCTGGAACAATTTCGTGCCCTTGTTATTCTCGCGGCCGAAGCTGGCGAACCAGCTGGCGCCGCGCCGCATGATCGTCGGAACCACCGCAATCGACTCAACATTGTTCACCGTGGTCGGGCAGCCATAAAGGCCTGCGCCAGCAGGAAATGGCGGTTTCAGGCGCGGCTGGCCCTTCTTGCCCTCGAGGCTTTCGATCATCGCGGTTTCTTCGCCGCAGATGTATGCGCCAGCGCCGCGGTGGACGAAGACGTCGAAATCATAGCCGGACTTGGCGGCGTTTTTACCTATGAGCCCAGCGTCATAGGCTTCCTTGACGGCCGCCTCCATGACCTTGGCTTCCATGATATATTCGCCGCGAATATAAATATACGCCGCCCGCGCGCGCATCGCGAAACCGGCGATCAATGCGCCTTCGATCAGCTTGTGCGGATCGTTGCGCAGGATTTCCCGGTCCTTGCACGAACCCGGCTCGGATTCATCGGCATTGATCACCAGAAAGCTCGGCCGCGGATTGCCCTGGCTGTCCTTCGGCGCTTCCTTGGGCATGAACGACCATTTCAGACCGGTCGGAAAGCCCGCACCGCCACGACCGCGCAGGCCGCTGGCCTTCATTTCCTCGATGATCTTGTCATTGCCGCGCTTGATGATGTCGGCGGTCTTGTCCCAGTCGCCGCGCTTCTGCGACGCCTTCAGGTCCCATGACTGGAAGCCGTAGACATTGGTGAAGATGCGGTCCTTGTCCTGAAGAAAATCAAAACTCATTTCTTGCTCCTGCGGCCCAAGAGACCGCCGATGATTCCAACCGCCACGACAGCGAGCGCGATCCAGCCTGCATATCCGTCCAGGGCCATCACAGCCCCCCGTTCATCAGCACGACCACGCCCACGACGACAACCACGACGACCAGACCGACCGTCCGCACGATGCCGGTCAGCACCTTCCAGACGATCACGATCGCCAGCAAGGCGAGCGCCAGAGTGATGAGCAGCCCCATCACCACTCGTTCCGATAATCGTGATTTTCCTCGACCATCGCCTGCAGATTGGTCGGTCCGCCCTCGGCCTCGCTGGTCTTGCGACCGATTTGCGAGCCGACGGGGATTTCCTTGCCCGCCGCCAGATCCTCGAGGATCCGGGTCATGATGTCATAGTCGAGATCTTCGTAATTATCGTCGTTGATCTGGACCATCGGCGCGTTCGAGCAATTGCCCATGCACTCGACCTCGGTCAACGTGAACAGGCCGTCTGGCGTGGTCTTGCCTTTCGCCATTCCCTTGTTCTTGCAAGCCGCCATCACATCGTCGCTGCCGCGCAGCATGCACGGCGTGGTGCCGCAAACCTGCACATGATAGCGGCCAACCGGCGCCAGATTATACATGGTGTAGAAGGTCGCGACCTCATAGGCCCGCATATAGGGCATATCGAGATAGGCGGCGACATATTCGATCACCGGAACCGGCAGCCAGCCCTGGGTCTTGGTGTCCGCGCCAACCTGCCGCTGGGCCAGATCAAGCAAAGCCATAACCGCAGATTTCTGGCGGCCGGCCGGATATTTCGCGATCTGCCACTTGGCAAGTTTCTCATTTTCCGGCGTAAACGCAAAATCGCCCCATTTGGCGCGGGTTTCGATTTCGTCGGGGATGGTTGGTGCTTCAGCCATTACGATCACGCTCCGTGTAGATACGTCTAAACTGACCACCAAAAACCAATAAGAAACATAACGCTCCGACGACACGTGCGATGTTACGAAAATCATATTGGCCAGATTTCAAAAGCTCAAAAAGGTTTGAACCAAAAAGAAGTGCCATCAAGACAATCATTATTGCACATCCGATAAGACTATATCGGCGCCTGACCTGCGATACAGAGATATCATGAGAGATCTTAGAAGTGTCAGCCATCACCGGTCACACTCCCCGAACACGATATCAATCGCGCCCAGAATGGCGGTGGCATCCGGCAGCATATGGCCCTTGGTCATGAAGTCCATCGCCTGCAGATGCGAGAAAGCGGTCGGCCGGATCTTGCAGCGATAGGGCTTGTTGGTGCCGTCGCTGACCAGATAGACGCCAAATTCACCCTTGGGGCTTTCGGTCGCGACATAGACTTCGCCGGCGGGGACGTGGAAGCCCTCGGTATAGAGTTTGAAATGATGGATCAAAGCTTCCATCGACTGCTTCATCTCGGCGCGCTTCGGCGGGACAATCTTGCGGTCGGTGCTGGCAACAGGTCCGTCGGGCATTTCATTCAGACACTGGCGCATAATCCGCGCGCTCTGCCGGACTTCCTCGACCCTCACCATGAACCGGTCATAGCAGTCGCCGCTGGTGCCGACCGGAACATCAAATTCCATCCGGTCATAAACATCATAAGGCTGCGACTTGCGCAGATCCCACGCAACGCCGCTGCCGCGCAGCACCGGACCGGAGAAGCCCCAGCGGACCGCGTCGTCCTTGGACACGGTGGCGATATTGACGTTGCGCTGCTTGAAGATGCGGTTGCCGACGACCAGGCTCATCGCATCCTCGAACAGGGTCGGGAATTCGTCGAGCCAGTCGGCGATATCGGTGAGCAGCTTCAGCGGCACATCCTGATGCACGCCGCCGGGCCGGAACCAGGCGCTGTGCATGCGGGCGCCGCTGGCCCGTTCGAAAAATTCCAGGCACTGCTCGCGAATTTCGAACACCCAGATATTCGGCGTCATCGCGCCGACATCCATGACATGCGCGCCGAGATTGAGCATATGGTTGCAGATCCGGGTCAGCTCGGCAAACAATACCCGCAGATATTGACCGCGCAGCGGCACCTCGAGATCGAGCAATTTCTCGATCGCCAGCACATACGAATATTCCATCGCCAGCGGCGAGCAATAATCGAGCCGGTCGAAATAAGGCAGCGCCTGCAAATAGGTCTTGTGCTCGATCAATTTCTCGGTGCCGCGGTGCAGCAAGCCGATATGCGGGTCGACGCGTTCGACAATCTCGCCGTCCAGCTCCATCACCATCCGCAGCACGCCGTGGGCCGCGGGATGCTGGGGACCGAAGTTGATCGTGAAATTCTGGATTTCGAGATCGCCGACCGTCGGGTCGGCGTCGTCGGCCAGATGGTCCATTTCGTCGAGATAGTCAGCCATTTGATATCTCCGATTCAATGCCGTTCGGGCTGAGCTTGTCGAAGCCCAGCTTGTGACAGACCATGTCCTTCGACAAGCTCAGGACGAACGGGTTTGCGGGCCGAAAGCTCACTTCCCTTCCCCCTTCTTCTGGGTCCCTGACTTGGTCCGCTTCGGGGCAGGCTTCTTGGCCGCCGCCGTTTTGCGCTTCGATGGCTTGGCCGCTTTCTTGTCGGCCTTCGCGCCAGCGCCGGTATCATTTTTCTTTTCGGTCGTTTTCGGGGTTGGCGGCGGCGCTACACCACCGACTTTTTCGTCGCCAGGCAGGATATAGTCGGCGCCTTCCCATGGCGACATGAAATCGAAACTGCGGAAATCCTGGGCCAGCTTCACCGGCTCATAGACCACGCGCTTGGCTTCTTCGGAATAGCGCATCTCGACATAGCCGGTCAGCGGGAAATCCTTGCGGAACGGGTGACCCTGAAAACCGTAATCGGTCAGGATCCGCCGCAAGTCGGTATTGCCGTCGAACAAAACGCCGTACATGTCGAACACTTCGCGCTCGAGCCAGCCGGCGACTTCCCAGATATGGGTAACGCTCGGTACCGGCATATCCTCGTCGGTCGAAACCTTGACCCGGATGCGGTGGTTCCTGGTCAGGCTGAGCAGATGGTAGCAGACCTCGAACCGCTCGGGACGATCCGGATAATCGACGCCGGCAATCTCGACCAGCTGCTGATATTCATGCTTGTCGCGCAGCTTGTCGAGGACCGTGGCGAGCTTGCTGCGCTCGACGGTAAAGCTGATTTCGCCATAGGCTTCGATCGTTTCTAGCAAGGCAGAGCCGATCGCCTTGCCAAGCTTGGCCGCAACGCCGGTGTTGCTGGAAATGGCTGGTGCACTATGGGCCATCAAATCCCTCCGTTCGTCTCGAGCGAAGTCGAGAGACCGTTAGTGGAGATACCGTTAGTGGTGAGCTTGCGAGAGTTGCCGTTAGTGGACATGCCGTTAGTCCTGAGCCTGTCGAAGGACGCCTCAAGTCCATAAGCGCACTTCGACAAGCTCAGTGCGAACGGATTATATCGAGCCACCATCATCACCGTTCAAACGTCCCGATGCGGCGGATCTTCCGCTGCAATTGCATCACCCCATAGAGCAAGGCCTCGGCAGTCGGCGGGCATCCGGGAACATAAATATCGACCGGAACGATCCGGTCGCAACCGCGCACCACGGAATAGCTGTAATGATAATAGCCGCCACCATTGGCGCAACTGCCCATCGAGATCACATATTTC
>JAGPVK010000381.1 GCA_018067055.1 Sphingomonadales bacterium
GTTTCCGAACAGTGACATCAACGGGCTCGACCGGTTTCTGCCGCTGGTCATATTTACGATCGTCGGAGCGGACATTGCGCTGGCCGCGCTCGCCTATCGCTTTGATATTGCGGCGACCGTGCGGGCCCGGTCGATCGTCGAGCCCTGGACGATCAGCATCGCTGCCTTTCTTTTCTCTTATTATTCGCTGCGCGACGGCCTGATCCTTTCCTATGTCGTATCGATGATCGCCGCCCTGGTCGCATCGCTCTGGCCCTTGTTCAAAAGCTATGGCCTGCCCTGGGGCTGGCGTCCGGAGCCGGGGAAAATCGCAAAGATCGCACGGCGCAACATGCCGCTGGCGGCCGCCGATGCCGCCGAATGGGGCTCGCGCCGTCTCGACCTGGCGATCTTGGGTCTGTTTGCATCGCCCGCGATTGTCGGCGTCTATTATATTGCCCAGCAGGTGGCGAGCTTGCCGCAAAAGCTCAAAACCAGCTTCGATCCAATCCTCGGTCCGGTCATCACCCGCAATCTGGCGGACGGCAATTTGAAAGCCATCGCCAGCCAGGTCAGCCAAGTCGGCTACTGGATCATCGCCGCCCAGATCGGCATTGCGCTGGCCCTGGCGATACCCGGCGAAGCGGTGATGGGACTGGTCGGCCCGAATTTCGTCGGCGGGACCGGCGCGCTTGCCTTCCTGCTCGCCGCCGAAGCGGTCGCGGCGACGGCAGTGGTCAGCGAATCGGCGCTGGTCTATATCGCGCGCCATCGCAACCTGCTGATCTCGCTGTCGATGCTGCTGCTGCAGGCCGCACTCAGCGTCGCCTTCATCCAGATCAGCATATATCTGGACCTGGGCTCCTTGTTCCAGGCTGCCGCAGTCGCGGCTGCCTTGATGGTCGCACTCGCTTATGCTTCGGTGGTCAAAGCAATCTTCCTGTCAAAGCTGCTCGACGCACCGGTCAACGGCTGGCGATGGACCTTGCTGATCGCCGTCGGCGTCGCCGGTGCGATCGGTTATCTCGCCACCTATCTGCCCGAATGGGCCGAATTGATCGTCGGCATCCCGATGATCCTCGGCAGCTATGCCTGGATCATATGGAAATGGGGCTTTGGTCCGGAAGACCGGACCTTGTTCAGAATGAAAGGCTGATTAGCCGAGCCGGACGTTTACCAGTTCCCGCAGATCCGCTTCCGGACGCGCGCCAAAATGGGAAATCACCTCCGCTGCAGCAACCGCACCCATGGTCAGACAATCTTCCATCGAGCGCTTTTCGACATAGCCGCTCAGGAAACCGGCAGCGAACAGGTCGCCGGCACCGGTGGTATCGACGATATGATCAACCGGTTCCGCAGCAACAGCGGTGGTCTTGCCATCCCGAACCGCGATCGCGCCTTTTTCGCTGCGCGTCACGACCAGCGTTTCAACCTTGGCTGCAGTCTCGGCTACCGCCGCGTCAAAATCCTCGGTCTCGCTCAGCATCATGATTTCCGCTTCATTGGCAAACAGGATATCAATCTTGCCGCCATCAATCAGACCGCGGAATTCTGCACGGTGCCGGTCGACACAAAATGTGTCGGACAGGGTGAAAGCAACCTTGCGCTCATGTTTCCTGGCGATATCGATCCCCAAAGCCATCGCCGCCTTGGGTTCGTCGGCATCCCACAAATAGCCTTCCAGATAGAGAATCGCGCCGCTGGCAATCAGGTCGGCATCGACCGCAGCCGGGGGCAGAAATTGGGAAGCGCCGAGAAAGGTGTTCATCGTCCGCTGTGCATCCTGCGTGACAAAAATCAGGCAGCGTGCGGTCGGTGGCTGCTTGCCCAGCGGCGGGACATCAAAATCGATACCGGTGGCGCGTATATCATGGGCGAACACTTCACCCAGCTGGTCGTCAGCGACCTGCGCGATCAACGCACATTGGCAGCCCAGGGTCGACGCCCCGGCAAGCGTGTTGGCGCCGGAACCGCCACTGATTTCCCGTGCCGGACCCATGTCGCGATAAAGTTCCTGCGCCCGATCGGCATCGATCAGGGCCATGCTGCCCTTGACCAGCTGCTCTTCTTCGAGAAATTCGTCGCTGGCCTGGGAGATGACATCAACAATCGCATTGCCGATGGCGACAATATCATAACGGGCTTCGGTGCTCATAAAAATCCTCTTTGGGCAGTGTGCATAGTTGGGGGTGCGTTAGGGGTTTGCCCCGGTACCATCAAGCAGAATTGACGCTGGCCGGGCAATCGTGACATGGAGCAGAAATGATTCAGGCATTCACCCGCTCGCTTGCGCAGCTCACCGACCGGACCATTTTGGCGATCTTGCTGAAAGTCATATTGCTTACAATCCTGCTATTCATACTGTTCGGTGTAGCCGCCTATTTCGGGCTGGTCTGGCTGTTCGCCTGGCTGGGCTGGACGGGCGGGGGATTTGCTGCGGCCACTGCGGCGGCGCTGATCGCCATATTGACCGGGCTTTTATTGTTCCGGATTGTCGCCATTTTTGTCCTCAATATCTTCTCGGACGATATCGTTGATGCGGTTGAGCGGCGATATTATCCAGGGCGGGCGGAAACGGCAAAACCGCCGGGCTATGCCATCGGCATCAAGATGGGGCTGGCCTCCGCCGGCCGCGCCCTGGGCTATAATATTCTCGCGGCACCGCTCTATGTCGTGCTTCTGGTGACCGGCATCGGCGTTCCAATCGCATTTTTTGCCGTCAATGGCCTTTTGCTGGGCCGTGATCTTCAGGACATGGTCGCAGCCCGGCATGTTGTCGATTACCGAAATCTCGCGGCGGAATGGAGCCTTCCAAAAGCGCAACGTTTTCTCCTCGGCCTGATCGCTGCCTTGTTGCTGGCGATACCCTTCGTCAATTTCCTTGCACCGGTTTTGGCAGCCGCTATGGCTACCCATCTGGTGCATGGAAGAAGGAAGACGTGAGACCATGAAGGCCAAATTTCTTGTATTGTTCAGCCTTCCGGCACTGGCTGCCTGCGCCTCGACCACGGCGACCAGAAGTCCTGGCCTGCCGGCTGTATCGGGGTCGCCGCTCAATTCGGTAGTCGGTCTCGAAATCGTCATGGGCAAGACCGCTGACCAGCTCACTCGCCTGTTTGGCAATCCCCAGCTCGATATTTCCGAACCCCCTGCCCGAAAACTGCAATTCGCCAGCGGCGCGTGCATCCTCGACGCCTATCTCTACCCTCAGGAATCCGGCGGGGCCCAACGAGTGACTCATATCGACACCCGCCGCAGCGATGGCGCAGCAGTCGACCGGGTCAGCTGCGTCAATGCTCTAAGGTTGCGCTGACACCAGCTGATCAAGCGCCCATCCGGCTGCCTCCCGAACCACGTCATCGCCATCATCCAGCAACGCCTTGACCGGCGGAATCAATGCTGCATCGCCGCTGTTGCCAGCAGCGACAAGCGCATTGCGCACAATCCGGTCGCGCCCGCTACGCTTGATCGGCGATCCTGAGAACACCTTCCGGAAACCGGCATCGTCTAGCGCCAGCAAATCCGCCAAAGCGGGGGCTGCCAATTCTGCACGCGGCAGAAACGCCTTGTTCGCCGCTCCCGCTTGCGCGAACTTGTTCCACGGGCAGACCGCCAGACAATCATCACAGCCATAGATATGGTTGCCGATGGCCTTGCGATATTTATGCGGAATTGGCCCCTTATGCTCGATCGTCAGGTAGGAGATGCAGGCCCGGGCATCGAGCTGATAGGGGGCGGGAAAGGCATTGGTCGGGCAGATATCCTGACAGGCGGAGCAACTGCCGCAACGATCCTTTCCCGGCTGTGATGGTTCCATGTTGAGAGTGGTATAAATCGCACCGAGAAACAGCCAGCTGCCATGGTCCCGGCTGACGACATTGGTATGCTTGCCTTGCCAGCCCAGCCCTGCGGCTTCTGCCAGCGGCTTTTCCATCACCGGCGCGGTGTCGACGAAGACCTTCACTTCGCATTCTGCCTGGCTGACCAGCCAGCCAGCGGTGCGCTTCAGTGCCCCCTTCACCACATCATGATAGTCCTTGCCTTGCGCATAGACCGATATGCGACCGTGATCGGCCGTGCCCTCCAGCGCAAACGGATCAGTCGCCGGCGCATAGCTCATCCCCAGCATGACCACCGTTTTTACTTCGGGCCAAAGGGTCTGCGGATCGGACCGCTCGTCCGCCCGGTTGGCCATCCAGATCATCTCGCCCTGACGGCCTTCGGCGAGCCATTGTTGCAAGCGTTGCCGCGTCTCGGGCGCCAAACTGGCCGAGGCGATGCCGACAGCAGAAAACCCCTCTACCATCGCCTTTTTTTCCAGCGCTTTGGCCAATCTTAACTTGTCATCCGGCATAGGCTGTCCCTATCAAACACAACTGTCATATATGAAAGCCGTAAATGCACGCGCCCAACATCGAATTCGCCATAGAGGCTCGCAATATTGTCAAAAGATTTGACGGCGAGGCGGCTGTCGACGGTATCGACCTGACGATCAGGAAAGGCAGCATATTCGGCATATTGGGTCCCAATGGCGCTGGCAAAACCACGACCTTGCGGATGCTGCTCGGGATCATTGACCCGGATGAAGGCGAGCGCTTTCTGCTAGGATCGCCGGACCCGATTTCGATGGCGCATCAGGTCGGCTATCTCCCCGAAGAGCGGGGCCTCTACCAGTCGATGAAAGCCTATGACGCGATTGCCTTCATGGGCGCGCTGCGCGGACTGCCGCTGGCCGAAGGGCGCAAGCGCGGGCGCAAGATGATGGAAGATCATGGCCTGGGCGATGCTGCCGACAAGCAGATCCGGCAATTGTCCAAGGGCATGGCCCAGACGGTGCAATTGCTTGGCACGCTGGTGCATGACCCCGGTCTGATCATCCTCGATGAACCTTTTTCCGGACTGGACGCGCTGAACCAAGGCAAGCTGGAGCGGTTGATCCGCGACCAGGCCGACAAGGGCGTCACGATCATTTTCTCGACCCATGTCATCGCCCATGCCGAGCGACTCTGCGAAGAGATCGCGATTATCGCCGATGGAAAAATACCGTTCAAGGGCAAGGTTTCGACCGCCCGGGACCGGCTGCGCCCACAGGTTCATCTCGAGACCCGCAATCTCGACGGACCCTGGCGCACCGCCATTCCAGCAGACTGCCAGCCGCTCGGCCACAACTGGCATTTTACCTTGCCGGAAAGCGGCGTCGAACCCTTGCTGCATGCGCTGGTCGAGGGCGGCGCTGGAATCGAATCGCTATCGATCGAACGCCCCGGCCTGCACGATGCCTTTGTCCAGATCGCCGGCGAAGCAGTTACCCGGAGAATGGAAGCCGATGCCGCGACCAACAATCAGGACGAAGCCGCATGATCGAAACCATCCGCGCCGCCTTTGTCATCGCACGCCGTGATTTCACCGCGATCATATTTTCCAAGTCCTTCTTCTTCTTTCTGCTCGGGCCGCTATTTCCGCTTGGGATCGGGATTGCCGCCAGCAACCTGGGTTCGCAGGTGAACCGGGACATCGAAACTCCCACCATCGGTGTTGTCCTGAGTGCGGAAGAGACGGAAAATCTGCTGGCAACGCGAACTCGGCTATCCCGCAACCTCGGTTCCAAATCCCTCCCGGAACTGATGGTATTGAACGGTTTGCAGGGCGATGAAGCGGGCAACATAGCGAAGCTCGACAGCGATAAATCCATCAACGCGATCCTTTCCGGCACGCTGGAAAAGCCTGTCCTTACCGGCTCGGAACGGGACGTCACCCAATGGCAGGGGAAAATTACGCTGCTCGCGGAGACCGCTCTGTCGCAACCAGCTGCGGTCGAAGTCGAAACGAGATTGGTCGGGCAAACCGGCAGCTCCAGCGAACGCGGACAATTGCTGACCGCGCAGGGCGGCCAGGCCCTCCTGATCCTGCTAACGATGATCCTCGCCGGCATGGTGCTGTCCAATCTGGTCGAGGAAAAGACCAACAAGATCATCGAGATTCTCGCCGCCGCGATCCCGATGGACGCAATATTTCTCGGCAAGCTTTTCGCTATGCTGGGCATGGCCCTCGTCGGTATCACGGTGTGGAGCACGATGGGACTGGTCGGCGCGCTTGTCTTTGGCGCCAACTGGAACGCCCTGCCCGTGCCCGCCGTCGGCTGGCCGATATTCGGGCTGTTGATGGTTCTCTATTTCTCGATGGCTTACCTGCTGCTGGGCTCGCTGTTTCTCGGAATCGGGGCAATGGCAACAACCGTGCGCGAGGTGCAGACCCTGTCGATGCCAGTGACCATGGGCCAATTGCTGGTCTTCTTTCTCGCTTATTCCGCGATCACCAAGCTCGGCCAGCCGGTCGAATGGTTTGCCGTGCTGTTTCCATTCAGTTCCCCGTTCGCGATGATCGCGCGAGCGGCGCAGATGGAAAATCTCTGGCAGCACGGTCTGGCGCTGATTTGGCAGGCCATTTTCACGATGATCATCATCCGTTTTTCGGTCATGCTGTTCCGTCGCAATGTCATGAAATCCGGGCAGGCGGCCCGCAAAAAAAGCCTGTTCGCCAGAGTCACCGGAAAATAATCTCGCGATTCACGCCATTTGCCGAAAAGACATTGACATTGCTGTCAATAGCGCCAGATTGAACTAGTTTTGAAACGCAACCGATTGCTATGAACAGCAACGGCAGGAGAGAATTATGGCTTCCGTTCCCCAAATTGACCTTGGCAATCTGACCACTTCACCAACCGCTGATGAGGCGCTGGAAGCGTGGTACCAGCGCAATCCTCCGGTCGCGGATGGCGAGCCCAATCCCTGGGACGTAAGCCGCGCCGATCTGTACAGCAAGGATCTTTGGCGCAAACCCTTTGCGGAAATGCGCGCAACGGCACCAATCAACAAGATCACCGGCGGCGTTCACGGCGATTTCTGGAACATCACCACCTACAAGCCGATCCAGCATGTCGAGGCGCTGCCCGACATTTATTCTTCCGATATTTCCCCTGGTGGCATCACCATTGCCGAACCGGACTTCGACGATTCTGATTTTCAGCTGCCGATGTTCATTGCCATGGACCGGCCCAAACATACCGGACAGCGCCGCACCGTCGCACCGGCTTTCACGCCAACCGAAATGCAGCGGATGGAAAAGGAAATCCGTCAGCGTACCGCCGAGGTGCTCGATGGCCTGCCATGGGGCGAAAAATTCGACTGGGTCGACAAGGTCTCGATTGAACTGACCACCGGCATGCTCGCCATCCTATTCGGCTTCCCCTGGGAGGACCGCAGAATGCTGACCTACTGGTCCGACTGGGCTGGCGATGTCGAATTGACGGTGGCCGAAGACCTTACCGAACAGCGCCGCCAGATATTATATGAAATGGGCGCCTATTTCACCAAGCTGTGGAACGAACGGGTCGATGCAGAACCAACGCCAGACCTGATCTCGATGATGATCCACTCGGAACATATGCGCGATATGGATCCGATGGAATTCATGGGCAATCTGGTGCTGTTGATCGTCGGCGGCAACGACACCACCCGCAACACCATGTCGGGTGTGGTCTTTGGCCTGGGCCAATTTCCCGAAGAACGGACAAAGCTCCAGCAGAACCCCGAACTCATTCCCAATGCGGTGCAGGAAATCATCCGCTGGCAGACCCCGCTCGCTCACATGCGGCGCACGGCGCTGGAAGATCACGACCTGTTCGGCAACCAGATCAAGAAAGGCGACAAGGTCGTGCTCTGGTATATCTCCGCCAATCGTGACGAAGAGATTTTTCCGGAAGCAGACAAGATCAAGGTCGACCGCGAAAATGCCCGTCGCCACCTGGCGTTCGGCTACGGCATTCACCGCTGCGTCGGTGCCCGTCTCGCCGAGTTGCAGATCCGGATCTTGCTGGAAGAAATGCACAAGCGGCGGATGCAGGTCAATCCAACCGGCAAGCATCGCCGTGTCCATGCCTGCTTCGTCCACGGGTTCCGGGAACTGGAAGTCGAACTTTCCAAATATTGATCAGTTTCCGTTCAGGCGCACTTCTGTAACCAATAGGCTTCCTGTCACGAATGATTCAGGAATATTGTTGAGGATTGCAGATGAATTTGCTCGATCGGCGCACCGTCATAACCGGAACTCTGGCAACCGCAGGGGCCTATGGGCTTGTGCGCGCGTCGGGTGTTTTGGACCAGGCCAATGCGCGCGCTGGAGGATCGTTCAAGATCAATCGCACGCCGGAAGAATGGAAAAAGCGGCTGGGCGCGGCCCGCTACCGAATATTGCGCCTGGAAGGCACCGAACGCGCCTATTCCAGTCCCCTGAATAATGAGAAGCGCAGGGGCGTTTTCGCCTGTGCCGGTTGCAATCTCGGTGTCTACAAATCGGATACAAAATATGACAGTGGTACGGGCTGGCCGAGTTTTTGGGCCCCGATCGCCACGAACCGGATCGGCACAAATACCGACTATAAGATCGGCTATCCGCGCACCGAGGTCCATTGCGCGCGCTGTGGCGGGCATCTCGGGCATATTTTCAATGATGGACCACAACCAACCGGCAAGCGCCATTGCATCAACGGCCTCGCGCTGAAATTCATTCCCGCCTGACCCACCGGATCAGCTTTCGGGCGCGTCTACCTGCTGCCAGAATTCCAATTTGATCCCGTCGCAATCTAGGATCCAGGCAAACTTGCCATATCCCTCGTCAATCTGCCCCAGTATCTCCAGCCCTTTGGCTTCGAGCTGTTCGATATAGGCAGGCAGATCGTCCACCCGCAGATTGATCATGAACTGGGCTTCGCTGGGTTTTAGATAATCCGTTTCTTCCGGAAAATGGCTGATCAGGCTGTAAGGCTTCTCGCCTTTCTCTTCCGACCAGTTGAGCATCGGACCATATTCCCCGTCCAGCCCCAGATATTCCTTGTACCATTTGCGTGTTGCCGCTGGATCCCTCACCATGTGAAAAATCCCACCGAGACCGGTGACCCTTGCCATAAATATCTCCATGGTTCTTATTTTTACGCGCCCATAGTTAGAATCTATTATAGTTTACATATTGTTTCGCAACCTTCTTGGCGTCACACGCCAGACGATCAGTCCATTGTCCCGAATATAGACAGATTGCAGCCAGTCCGGTTTTTGGCCTTTGACCAATTGGGCCCACAGGCCGTCGGGTTGCTTCTTCGCATAGAGGGCAAGCTCCGCTTCCCCATCACAAGCAACGATATAGCCAATATTATGGGCTTCCAGCAAGCCACGGGCCACCTCGGGTGCGGAGGTGAAAATCCTGATCTGGTCGGCCATGGCCTGGTCGTTGCGATGGTGGCTGGTGGCGAGCACGCTATGTGGAGTCAGCAGCAGGATCCGCGGTCCGAAATCAAACGGTGCCAGGATGTTGGACCGGGGCAAGGCGTTCAGCCGGGCGAGCGAATCATCATTTCTGCACGCGGCATTTCCGGGGTTTGTAGCGTCTGACTCATCGTCTCCGCTGATACTGTTGAACAGCGCGATGGCCAGCGGTCCCGGCATGATCAGAAATACCACCGCCGCAGTGGCAAGAATACGGGAGAGTGGACGCTTGATGACGCGTGCGTGGACAAAGGCCTGATGCACCGCCCAGGCCATGAATGGTAAGGCAAAGGCTGCCGCGACCGCAGTGGCACGCTGGACAAAAAGCGACAGGAGCAATGCCCAGAGAAAGGCATAGCCCAAGACCAGCAATTTGCCGCGATCCACCCCGGCTGGCTGGGCCCGCATCATGTAGATCAGGCTGACCAGTCCGACGATGATCGAACCACCCAGCAAAGTGACCATGGTCTTCCCGTTCTGATACCAGATCGGCAGGCCTTCAAGGACGTTGACCAGCCAATATTCGCGAACAATCGGATCCATCGTGTTGAACGCCCCGCCCATGCACTGCGGCGCAAGGCCATGGAGCACAGCCAAAACCGCTCCACCGGCAATGGCCAGACTCCCGACGCGCATCACGATATTCTGGGGCAGCCATTTGATCGCCGGCAGCATGACCAACGCTCCCGCGGCACAGGCCAGCAGATGCGCTGGCGAAAGCGCATCACAATAGTTGATCGCAGGATCGAAAGCGCCCTGGGTGGCAAAATAGAACAGCAAACTGGCGGTCAAAAAGCTCAGCAGGGTCCAGAACAATCTTACCCCTTCTTCGGTCTGGAAGACCCAGCGCCAGACCAGCAGCACGATAAAGGCGGCGGATAGTGGCAAACCTTCCAGCGAAATCGAAAGCCAGAGTGCTAGCGCCGCACCAAGCGCGATTCCGCCCTTGCGCTTGTCCGGCCAGAACAGAGTCCACAGCGCGGTCAGTGCGAGCACGATCTGCCAGCCATGATGATCCACCCGCATCGGCCTGATTTGCACAAGTATCGGCACAGCGGTTGCAGTCAGCGCTGCTGCCAGAATTGCAATATTGCGAACAAAAAGCTGTTCGGTGATTTTGACGACAAGCCACATCGCGATGCCCAGGGTGAGCAGCGGCACGATCACCATCGTGGCGGTTTCTGCGGTCGCAGCACCCAATACAGGGTGCAGTGCCAGGAACACCAGGGCAAGCGGCAGCTCAATCCAGCGCGGCCAGTGCATCGGCTGACTGTCCGGCTCGCCGATCCGATATTGCGTGGTGTCAAACCAGCTTTGCCCGCCGAGCCAGTCGCGCAGCTGTACCATGCGCAGCTGGTCATCCGGATCCCAGCCGATACCGCTCTGAATCTGCCCGCGGCTGACGAGAATCAGCGCCGCGCCGGCCGCGAGCCAGATCAACAATATCGGTAGGTAGCCGCGCAAGCGTTCCAAAATCTTACCCCTCGGGCTGTGAGCCTTTGGCTTTCAGGTAAAGCCATGGAACCCGCTCCGGGTCAAATTGCGAACGGTGATGGCGATCAAAAAATGGCGGCATATGATCACCAACCAGCAGGATGTCCGCTTCCGGAAAATCGCTCGCGGTGATTTCCTTGATCAGCGCCTTGTCGATATCATCAAATATCGCATATTGGCGGCAAATCATCGGATAGTCGCGGGCCAGTTCGACCGACACTTTCTCGCAATTTTCGGAGTGCAGATTCTGCTGGGTCGGAACCGGCAAATGGGTGTTCAACGTCAACCAATATTGGAAAGTTGGTTGCTTAGCCCGTTTCAGATTCTCTGCCAGCATCTTCGGTACCTGCCGGTCGCAGGCTCCGGCAAACACGCCGCCGCACCATTCGGCGCCGCGTTTTTCGAGATCCACCGCAAATTCGCGTTCCTGGAAACCGATCTTGGGATACCAGTCTTCCCGCTTGAAGAACGGGCCCTTGAAACTGTGCATTGCCTGTGTCGCATAGCCTTTCTTGGCAAGCTGCGCGGGCAGGCAATCCAGTTTCTTCGGATCATTGGTCTCGAGCAATTCATAATAGTCACCCCAGCGACCGCAAAGCTCGCGCATTTCGCCGGAGGTGGTGCTGTTATAGTAGAGGCTGGTACCCTGGCTCACATCATAGCGCGCTGTCACGGCACTGCTTTTATACTGGGCAAACAGCTTGTCAGACATCGCCTTGTTGTTTTTCGGTACGCCGAGAGATTCAACGATGATCAGCACCAGATGGCGTTGGCCATCCGCACGGGCGGCGAAGCCCGACTTGCTGACTGCCGATTCAAATTTCGCTCCGACCGGAGCGGGTCGGAAATAATGACCCCGCATCCCCTCACCAACGGCGGCATCGGCGCCGACAAGTCCAAAGATCAGGGCACCGCCAAGCAGGATATGCAATGGCTTGGCGAAATTCGTATTGCGCTTGAGCAGAAACCAGCTGCCGATCAAAATCCCGACCACAACAACTGCTGCGGCAATATATTCGATCGAATTGCCCGGCTTGATCTCGGAGAAAAACTGCAGCGAATAGAGTAGGGAATTGAGCGTCAGGCTGAACAGGCCGGATACGAAAGAGAGCAAAGAGTAAATCATCACGCCGGCGAAAGCGAGCCACTGCACGGTACGCGGCATGCGTTTGACGATCAGACCGACCAGCCCTGCCAGCGCGATCGGAATCGCGCGTGGCGGCGCACCAACCATCCACATCGCCATGAACGGGATATTGGCTAGTATAATCCAGACCAATGCCCAGTTCATGAATCTTGTGAAGTCGGGGCTGATGCGGGGTTGCTTTGCCGGCACCTCGAGGGTCATATCCATATAGCTCACCGGAACACCCCATATTTGCGGGTCAGATAAACCGCGAAGAAACTGACGCCAACCGCTGCCGCTTTTGCCATGACCGGCAGAACGCCGGCACTGGTAAGTCCGCTGACCATAATGACGGTTATGCCGAGACCGAGCACGGCGGTGCCGATGAAACCAAGCCGCTGCAACTGCAGCGCCGCGCCATCACGCGCCTTGCCGGGGAAAACGAAGCTGGATGAAATCAGCCAGTGCACAATGATTCCTGCGCTATAGCCTGCTGCCGACGCCCAACCCGGGTCGACCAGAAACGCAACCAGGACCATGAACAGTGACACATCGAAAGCCAGGCTGACGATGCTTGCCAGCAAATAACGGGTGATCGAGAACCGGTTCAGCATCGCCAGCGGAGCAGGCAGATTGCCTATCCAGCCGCCGAGGGTTGACCGTCTGTCTGCGCCGCTGCGTTCCATTACTCCTACGCCGCCTTCTTCGCTTCATCGTCGGCTTTTTCCTCGATCCGCGTCGGTACATCACGCATGCTTTCCAGAGCGGCGGCACGGTCTTCGCTGATTTCTTCCGCGATCACCCGCTGCGCGCCTTCATCGCCTGCTTCGTGATATTCGGCATCCTCGTTGACGTTCCAGACATTCCATTTGCGTGATCCGGCTTCAATATTTTCCACCGTCAACATCGCGGTCATCATCGCGTGGTCCTGATTATTATAGCGATGCATGCCATTGCGGCCGACCATATGCAGCGTCGGAAAGCGGCTTTCCAGATCGTCACGCATGGTGGCGACATTGTCTTCATAGCTGTCGTCATAGACTGGATAGGCCTTTTCCTGACGAACGACCGCGCCGCCAACAACATCTTCGGCCTTGCACAGGCCAAGGATCGCCATTTCCTGTTTGGCCAGTTCGACCAGTTCCTCGTCGGACAAAGACCACAGACCGTCGTTTTCAAAGCAGAAATATTCAAGACCGACGCAGGCGATATTCTCGTCCGGCACCATTTCCGGCGACCAGCTGCGGAAATTCTGGACGCGGCCAACCTGTACGCGATCATCATGGATATAGATCCAGTTGTCCGGGAACAGATCATCCGACTTGACCATGATCGCCACGGTCAGGAAATCGCGATAGTTCAGATCCTGCGCTTCGGGCATTGATTTCGGCAGCGGGTGGATGCGGGTAGCGAGCTCGCGCATCGGCGCGCTGGAAATCACATGTTTCGCGGTAATGATGGTTTCGCCATCTGAATTTGTCGCACTCATCCGCCAGTTGCCGTCGGCATCTTGCGCCAGCTGCTTGAGACTGTGCCCCATCAGCACCTGGTTGCCCTTGGCTTCGACATGGGCTTTCGCTGCATCCCACATCATGCCGGGACCGAGGCGGGGATAGCGGAAGGTTTCGAGCAGGGTTTTGACTTCCTGCCCATCATTGGGCTTTTTGTTTAAGCCGAGCGAGCGTTTCAGGCCATCGGTCACCGCGTTCCACAGGCTCAGGCCCTTGATCCGCTGGGCCGCCCAGTCCGCCGACATTTCGTCGCACGGCATGCCCCAGACCTTCTCGGTATAGGTCTTGAAGAAAATCGAATAGAGCTTGTAGCCGAACTGATTGACCGTCCAGTCCTCAAAGCTCTTCACATTCTTGTTCGGAAAAACCTTCGCCTTGCCATAGCTCAGCATGCACAGGGTCGAACGCCAGATGCCGAGATTCCACAGGGCTTCAAAGGCGCGCAGCGGATAGCTGTAAAATTTGCCTTCATAATAGATCCGGCTCATCCGCGGCCGCTGGATAAAGTCGTCGGGCAGGATTTCATTCCACAGATCAACGACTTCCTGCGACTTGGAAAAGAAGCGGTGCCCGCCGATATCAAAGCGGAATCCTTCATGTTCTACCGTCCGGCTGATCCCGCCTACATATTTCGGGTCTTTTTCGATCACGGTGACCGAATAGCCCTTTTTCGAGAGCAGATAGGCGGCGGTCAGACCCGCGGGTCCGGCTCCGATAATTGCGACGTCTACGGCATTTTCTGCGGGTTTGCTTGGCGTGTTCATACAGTCTGGTCCCTGTCCATGGTGCGCCCTGCGCGAGCGCGGTTCATGTTTCAGAAACAGGAGTGAACGAAATTGGTTAGCAGATAGTTAATGCGGCGCTGAAATTTGCCAGCCGCGAGGCCCCCTTATTGATCGCTGATCGGCGGTACCGGCTGCGGTGGTGCGTCGGCATCGCTCTCGTGCACCTCGATATGGCCGCGACCGACATGGCTCGTTCTGTAACCATATGCGAAATAGAGCAGCAACCCGATCCCGCCCCAGATTGGCAGCACCATTTTCGCGTCGAACGGCAGATTGTAGAACAATCCCAGGCAGCCGATGATCGCCAGCGGCGCGACAATCCACACCAGCGGTGTGCGGAACGGGCGATCCCGGTCGGGATCGGTGCGGCGCAGGATCAGTACAGCCACCGCGACCATCAGAAAGGCAAACAGGGTCCCCGAATTGGATATATCCGCCAGCTGGCCCACCGGCAGAAACGCGGCAAAAACCGACACCGCAACACCGGTTATCGCGGTCACGATATGCGGGGTTTTCCATTTCGGGTGAATCGTGGCCAGTTTCTCCGGCAGCAGACCGTCGCGCGCCATCACGAAGAAGATCCGGGTCTGACCGAACAGCATGATCAGGATGACCGAGGGCAAGGCAAGGAAAGCGGCAATACCGATCATATTGCCAAAGGCGGGATGGCCGATGGTGCGCAGCACAAAGGCCAGCGCCTCGTGGCTGCACACCAGGGGTTCGTGGCCGGCTGTCAGCAAGGCCTGACATTGCGCGGCAAATTCGGTGCTGCCAGGTGCCAGCGTGACGCCAGCGGCATCGACGATGGGCTGCGCGCCGACCGTGCCACTCGCGCCGGCGGCGACCAGCAGATAGAAAACCGTACAAATGGCAAGACTGCCGATCAGGCCAATCGGCACATTGCGTTGCGGATTCTTGGTTTCCTCCGCTGCCGTCGACACCGCGTCAAAGCCGACATAGGCGAAGAATATCGAGGCCGCTGCGCCGACCGCGCCAAAGCCCCGACTTTCGCCGAACCAGCCGTTGGGCATGAACGGATCGAAATTCTCCCCCTGCATCATCGGCAAGGTGAGGACGATGAATATGGTAAGAGCAGTAACCTTGATCGCCACCAGCACCGCGTTGACCTTGGCGCTTTCGCTGGTGCCGATCATCAGCAGAAAGGTCACGAGCAGCGCAATGATCAGCGCTGGCAGGTTGACCAGCCCGCCCGGCGCATAGCCGCCGATCGTCAGCGCCCTCGGCAAATCTATCCCGGCATTCGCCAGCAGCCCGACAAAATAGCCCGACCAGCCGACCGAAACCGCGCTCGCCGCCACCGCATATTCGAGGATCAGCGCCCAGCCGACCATCCACGCCAGCAGCTCGCCCATCACCGCATAAGTATAGGTATAAGCCGAGCCCGATACCGGCACCATCGAGGCCAGTTCGGAGTAGCAGAGCGCGGCCACTGCGCAGACCAGCCCGGCGATCACGAAGCTCCACATCATCCCCGGTCCGGCCTTCTGCGCCGCTTCCGATGTCAGCACGAAAATTCCGGTGCCGATAACCGCCCCCACGCCCAGCAAGGTGAGCTGAATGGGGCCAAGGGTGCGGGTTAGCGCCTTTTTTTCTGCAGTAGCGAGGATGGCGTCGAGAGGCTTGATTCGTCCGAACAGGTTAAAGGCCATAAAGCGATCCTATGCCGAAATACTGAGCATGGATTACGCCGATTTTTCCAATGCGCAAGAGGGATTCGCTGGGCCTTGAAGAGTTTCAAAAGTGGACCATGGATAGCCGTAAAATTCTGGCCTTCAAAATGGATGCGCTTCGCCCGGAGACGCTGGTTAAAGTCATTGGAGAGGATGAGTTTCGACCTTGCTTTTGGTCCACAATCGCCCGTCGATTATCGACATTCCCAAGCCAATCAGCAACATTCCTGCTATGTTTGACGCCTTTAAACTTTCGCCCAGAAACACGATGCCGAGTGTGATCGCAGAAACCGGTATCAGAAAAGTTACCAAAAGCAGGTTGGACGCACCAACGGATTCCAAAAGGCGAAAATAGACAAAATATGCCAGAGCTGTGGAAAAAATCGCCAAACCTCCCATTGCTAGCCAGACCTTCATGGAATGATTCACAATGAAATCTCCGCCATCTACGATCAACATTACCGGAAGAAGAATGAAGGCCGACATGGCTAACTGACCTGCTGCCACGGTTACGGGTTTGACTTGCATCCGTTTGAAACGTCGACCGTAAACACCAGCAAAAGCATAGGATATGGCAGCGCATAATGTTACTAGCTGTGCGCCAATATTTCCGCCCAGCCCTTCGAGTACATCCAGGCCAATCAGCAATAATATGCCGGAAAAGCCGACGACCGTTCCGGCAAATTTGAGTCCGGTCAGTTTTTCATCCGACAGAAACAAGCCGGCGACAAGAACTGTGAAAAGCGGCGTTGTTGCGTTCAAAATGGAAGCGAGGCCGGCGGAAATATCCTGCTGGCCCCATGCGATCAGAGAAAATGGCAGTATATTGTTCAACAAACCCATCGTGCCAAAGGCCAGCCAAATCGAGAATTTTTTGGGAAGTTTCTGGCCGGTTAGAAGAATGTACCCCCAAAGTGCGATTGCAGCCAAACTCACGCGTATCCACACAAGGGACAAAGGCGGAAGTTCGTCGAGTGCAATTTCGACGAAGAAAAACGACCCGCCCCACAGAACCGACAGCCCCAAAAGCAAAGCCCATTCCATCTTGGTCATTTGCTGATTTATCATTTTGGATTTCCAGATTGTTCAATCGAAAACCCCCTAAATGTTGATTTTTCGAAACACATCCGGTTTCTTGCGCTCAAACCAGGATTTTACTCCGGGCCAACCAAATCCCCCGGCAGCGTCGGCTTGCTCAGCAACCGCTCCATCGCCTTCCAGCGCCACACCGGCGCATCGCCCTGCGCCTCGATTCAGTCGCGGACCATTTCCATGCCAAGACCATAGTTAATCACATAGCTCGATGTTGCTCGGCGATGTCGGTCGTCTACTTACCCCCTCACCCAACGCCGCCTGGCAGCAGAAACCTATCTTTTCAGCTCGGGATTGCTGATCCGGGGCTGCGAACCATGAAAATCGTAATAATCAACCACTCTGGCAACGAGAAAATCGTAAGGCTCGTCATTCATCAACGGGTTGTCAAACTTCTGAAGACGACCCAGGATTTTCGCTATCTCGGACCTGTCGCTTTCCTCGAACAACGGTTCATCAAGCAGTTTTTCCTCAAGGTAGGTGATCAGAATTTCAAAGCCTTCATCCCAGTTTCCATTGCCGTTCCGGATGGCCTCGTCGCGCAGCTTTTCCACGGACCGCAACAATTCCCCCTGGACGGTGTCCGCCTGCCCGGAATCCGGTACAAATTCCCGCCAGATTTTACTGGCCGCTTCCGAGTGATCCGCCTCCGCCGATACACCGACCAAATCCCCCGGCAACATCGGTTCGCTCAGCAACCGCTCCATTGCCTTCCAGCGCCAGACCGGTGCATCGCCCTGTGCCTCGATCCAATCTCGGACCATTTCCATGCCCAGACCATAGTTGATCACATAGCTGCGATATTGCTCGGCAAAGTCGGTCATCTGCTCGGCCCGCTCGCGCGAGACCAACTGGTATTTCTGGGTAAGCACGATCGCTTGCTCGCGAGTGATTTCGCCGTCGAGATAGCGCTGGGTGATGGTCATCCGCGCACCGCTCAGCGCCTGTTTGGCGATTTGCAGCGCCCAGTAAGCCGCCGCCGTGTCGGGATCGAGGCCAGCAAGCGGGTAGAGTATGTCGCGCTCGTAATCGAGCCGATCCTGACCGCTAAACGCCAGTTCGATGCCATAATTGGCCGACCCCTCGGCGATCAGGCTTTGCGGCGAATAGAGCGGATAGACGGAAAATTCCTGCCAGCCACGGCCCTTGGTCAGATTGCGCTCGAGCAGCATATTGTAGACATGATGGCCCGGATAGCCCTCGTGGCACCCCAGATCGACGGCGCGGCCGATGAAGATCGGCAGATCGGTGTTGACCTGGATCAGGCTCTGATAATTGCCCTGATAATAATTATAGCCGCTCCAGCTTTTGCCGGTGACAAATTCCAGTTTGAAATTCTCGCCCTCGGGCAGATCGAAATATTTTGCGGTGCGCGCCTTGCACTCGGCAATCGCGGTGTCGAACACGATCTGCAGCCGGTCCTTGGGGATGATATAGCCCTTTTCCAACGCCGCCACCCGCTCGCTGAGCGGTCCGTCGCCTGGTGCAAGATTTTCAATCTCCTCAAGCACCGGATCAAATTCTTCCAGCGGCCTCAGCTCCGGCGTCACCCCGAACAGTCCCTCGGCTTCCTTGGCAAAGGCAAAGATCTCGCCCTGGATCATCGCATGGCGGGTCACCGCCGCTTCCAGTTGCGCCGACAGAAAGCGCTTGCGCGCCTCGATCAGCGGATCGTCGCTCTTCGGCAACGCATCGAGGCGCTGCATCAGCTCGACCAGAGCATTGCCCAGTTCGCGCATGTCGCGCGGATCGGTTTTCGCCGCTTCGGCCCATTTGGCCGGACCATAATAGGCATCAACATAGCCTGCCTCTTTTTCGCCAAGCGCCAGCGTGAC
>JAGPVK010000395.1 GCA_018067055.1 Sphingomonadales bacterium
GGATCGCGGATCATCAATATTTGAAAGGTGGCTGGGAAACTGTCCGTTGGTAAACGGGGGGTATACGAAAGGGCATGTTTCCCAGCCGGTCTTTGAGGAATGAAAGCAACACCGGGTCACGGGTGGAGTTCCATTCAAAGCTGACAACAATCGACGGGGAAATTGGTTGCCGGGAATGTCAATTTTTTTAGCTCGAGCAATTACGAGCAATTATCTGCCCGGACGATCGAAATCAGCTGTCATCATATGTCGATCCGGATCGGACGGATGCAACCAACGACCGGTTCGTGCGTCCTGTCAGAAGAAGATTACTGATGGAGATTGTATGACCGATATATTTACGCGCCTGAAGCAGGATCATGACCGGCACCGTGAAATGCTCGAACGGGTGGCCGATACGAGCGGTGATACCAAGGAACGCCGCGAGTCTTTCGAACAGCTACGGATCGATGTTTCCGCTCATGCGAATGCGGAAGAACAGTCTCTCTATGCCGAAATGCTGGCTCGCCCCGATCTGCAGGACAAGGGCCGCCACTCCGTCGCCGAGCACAAGGAAGCTGAAGATTATTTTGAAGAGCTGGTCGACATGGAGTTCAGCAGCACCGGCTGGTTGACCCGGTTCAAGACCCTGAAGGAGCGGCTCGAACATCACATGGATGAAGAAGAGAATGAAATTTTCGCAGCTGCCAAGAAGGATTTGAGCAAAGCAAGAGAGGAAGAATTGGCCAGGATTTTCAACGAGCGCAAGCCGGTGGAGAAGCAGGAAGTTGCCTGATCGACTGATTGGCGTGGGGGATGATGCAAGTGCTGAGTGACTGGACAATCACGGGATGGGCGCAGGTTGCGTTGATTGCGCTCTCCGCTTCGGCGATGTACCTGACCGTCATCCTGTTAACGCGGGTGGCGGGTGTGCGCAGCTTCTCGAAGATGAGCGGCTTTGACTTTGCAGTCACCGTCGCCATCGGTTCGGTGCTGGCTTCCGTGATCACTAGCAAGGATCCGCCGATTGCCAGCGGCATCGCCGCACTTGTCAGTCTGTTTGCGCTGCAGATCGGCATGGCGATCTTGCGAGCCCGCTTTCCTGGCCTGCAAATATTGGCGGATAACAAGCCACGGCTGATCATGATTGGCGGCGAGATTCAGCATGACCAGTTAAAGAAGGCAAAAATGACCGAAAGCGACCTCTGGGGGAAGCTGCGCGAAGCCAATGTCTGCCAGTTTTCACAAGTGCTGGCGGTATTCGCAGAAACCACAGGTGATGTGTGCGTCCTGCATAGCAAGGACGATCAGCGGGATATCGAACCGGACCTGTTAAAAGACGTGATCGGCGGAGAGCGCTTCGCCACACATGCGCGCCGCTGAATGGGTCAGCCGCACTCCGGCCCGCAATTCCTTTTGACAGTCGTTACCCGCAGTCAGCCTGGCCAGGTGAAGGACAGGCGTTCTTCCCCGGTCACCGCCGCTGCCGCATCATAGCGGCGTTCCAGGATCGACCCGTTGCCCGCCCGGTCAATCGTCACGATCGTGCTGCAGCGGGTTCCGTAGAGCGGGTTTTGAATGAATATCCCGGAACTGGCCGGCTCCAGCGGCGTCGGTGGTCCGGGTGTTGCTCCTGCAGCTGAAGGATAGGTCGTGCGGCTGGCGAGCGTGTCCAGCAACGGCGCGGGGTCCTGTGACCCGCTTTGCAGCCAGCCATCCAGAGCCGCATCGAGATGTGCTGCCTTCGGCCATGGCTGGTCCAGCGGACCGTTGGTCAGACCGTGGATGCCCGGCTCGAGCCGCCGACTGACAGAATCGGGCCGATTGGAATGGACCAGCGCCTGGCCTTTGGCGATGGTGACCAGATTGAACGGGTTGAAGTCCGCGAACGGCACCGCATCGAGATCGGCGCGCCGACCCTCGCCGGCCAAAAAATCCTTGAGCAGGTCACCGCGGGAAGCGCGGCTGCTATCAGCCGTTCCATAGCCACTCAAATTGGTCACCGCCGCAAAGCGTCCCTGTTCGGACAGTCCCAGCCAGGTGCCACCGGCCTGAACATCCCGCCCGGCCAACAGATGCTCGCGGCCCGGCCAGCGCGCCAGCGGTTCGGCCGGCCGGCCGTGCATCTCGTCCCGATTGCCGATCGCGACCAGTTGCCAGTGGGGATGGGCCTGCCACGCAAGCGAAATAATGCACATGGGGCGGCATTAGCAAACGGCGCCTGTTTTGCGAATCTATTGTCCGAATCGCGCCCATTATTCGTGAAAATTATAAATGAGGGTCACACGGGTCACACCCCCTAAAGCGGAAAAGCCGGTGGCGGCGGATCAGGGCTGTTTGGTTGTCAGCAAATCGATTTTCTCCTTTTGGATAGAGTGGGTTGGCTGGGCATAGCGCGTCTGGCGAAGGCGCGTGGGGGCGCCGAGGCAAGACAGGGCAGGGTGCGATATGTCCATCCTGCGGTCATATCAGAAGGCGGATGCTGTAGGAAAGAGGCAGGATGGACCCCCGGAGACCGGGTCCCCTATTGTTCCATCCTGCACCACAATCCAAGCGAACAAACTGGCTGTGTCTGGCCATTCATTCCGGGGAGTGATCAGCCGATCTGAACGAGAAACTCGCCGTTTTCCTGCTGGTCGAAACTCGTTTTTCTGCCAGTGAACTTTTCGACAATATCCGCACTGGTCAAGCTGTGCTGGCTTGGCTTGACCGTTGTGAACGCGCCACCGCCGGACAGTGCGAAGGGCAGTAGAAGCTGATCGGCCAGATAGGGTCCGGCAAACGCCTTGCTGGCCAGATATCCTTTCATCCGGTTGGCGGCGGTTTTGGCCAGACGCTCCGCTTTGAGACCGAGCTTGCCAAAGCCGGATACCACTTCGCTGACATTCTCAAATGCCGCTTCCAGTATCAGGATATTGCCGGGTCCCTGGTCTTCGGGGAGCTGGCGAACACCAATCGCTCCGTCTTCCCAACCCAGTATCTTGCTTGCCGCTTTCACTTCACGACTGGCAATTTCGTAGGGCAGGCCAGCGAAATAGGCGGTGCCGCTCGTCGAGCATAGTTTTCCGCGATCGAGGCATTCGATGCGCTGCAGCGGGGCAGGGTTGATATCGATTTCAATCCTGCCGCCACCTTGCGGATAGAAGCCATGCCTTATCAGCTTGGCAGAAATTGTCGGTCCCATGCGATTGATGATCGGCAAGAACGCCCGTTCGATGAAATCGAAAGGCGGCGCCATGAGATTATGCGTGCCGCCTTCGAGTATGATATGGGACGGACCATCGGTGAAGACCAAGGCAGGCAGGATCGTCTGCAGAACGAGATTTGTACTTCCCGCCGTGCCAACAGCGAACCTGTAGTTTCCGGATTTCACCGATCCTGGCCGAAAAGTAATTTCGGAGCTTCCAACAGCAAGGCCATCGCATTCGGATTCACTGATGGCGCATGCGGCTTCAAGTGAAGTGACATGCTGACGCATCAATCCCTGCTTTTCTCGTTTGCCGCGAATATTTTCGATCCGAAAGGGCTGGCCGGTGACAAGCGACAGCGATGCAGATGTTCTAAGAACCTGTCCGCCACCTTCGCCTTCTGAGCCATCAATTTTGATCATGCTTGTTTCTTTCCCTGTTTAACAGCGCCGACCGGACCTACATCTACCAGAACATCCACGTCTCGGCATTTTTCTGATCAGATGTGGTAATTCCAAAGTCGCCATCCCCATTTTCTATCGCTGCAAATGCAGCACTGAGAGACTCCAGGCGTTTATTTCCGAACGTCATAACCAATCGATCATCATTCGCTTTCAAACCAAGATTCTCACATTCAGGCGAGAACTCGATCCGTAGTGTGCAAAAACGATCTTTTTTCGGAACACCAAAGTTCGGAACACGCCAAATCTCTTCTGTGACCGAACCCAACCTCAAGGTGCGATAACAAGCTTCACCGCCCTGCATTCTATCCAGTAGATTCCTGATTGATCTGCAGCCCATCGGATTACTGGTGAAATGCCAGCCTTTGCGCGCACGGTTGATGTTCCGATAGCGCCAGACGTAGATAGCGCCCTCCTGCACCCATTGATTTACTCTGTTGCGCATCAAACTCTCGGACAAGCTGGTGCATGAAGGGCTAACCCTTCACACACACAACCTGTTTCAGCGTATGGACGATCTCGACGAGATCATCCTGCGCGGCCATGACCGCTTCGATCGGCTTGTAGGCCTTGGGCGTTTCGTCGATCACACCGATATCCTTCCGGCATTCCACGCCTTTCGTATCTTCAATATGCTCTTCGAGACTGACCGCTTTCTTGGCTTCCGTCCGTGACATGACACGGCCAGCACCATGGCTGCAGCTTTCAAAGCTATCCCGGTTGCCGAGCCCACGAACAATGAACGATTTTGCGCCCATCGATCCTGGAATAATGCCCATCATGCCCTTCGCGGCACGCACGGCCCCCTTCCGGGTGACCAGCACATCTTCGCCAAAATGCCGCTCCCGATTGACGTAGTTATGGTGGCAGTTGATCGCCTCCATCTCCGCATCAAACGGCTTTGCAATCTGGCTGCGCAGCGCCTTGATGACATTTTTCATCATCATCTGCCGGTTCGCCGCCGCAAAATCCTGGGCCCAGCCCACCGCTTCGACATAATCGTCGAAATGGTCGGTTCCTTCCGGGAAAT
>JAGPVK010000399.1 GCA_018067055.1 Sphingomonadales bacterium
TGACCACTTCCGTGCCATATTTGGTCATCGCCAGAATCTTGTCCTGGGCATCCTTGTCCGCCAGGCAGACATTGGCCTGCGCCTTGGTGATGCCGCGTTTGGCCATGATGCCATAGAAGCCGACGTCCGTCGCGATTTTCTTCAACCGCTCGTTGGTTTCGCCCTGATACCATGTCTTCTGAACTTCGGGTGATGTCGCCATGACGGTTTTCAGCCAGATATTCTGTGATGCCATCAGCGCATGATGATTGCCGAAAAACTTGGTCCGGCCTCCGCATCGGGCCAGAACCGCAGCGGTAAAATCCACCGCATCGCGGACATAGTTGCGCACTTCTGCGCTGACCTGGCCCTTTGCGATAAAACCGGATTTCAGCGGAGCACTGGATGCGACTTCAAAGTCTGCGCAGTGACTGCAGGTGTAGCTGACATATTCGACCAGGCGATTTTTCGCCAGCGGGTTGCCCATGACATGGCCGCCGATCGACGACTGGGTCACGCGCTTGGACCAGTCGGTCTGCTGCGCCGACGCCGGAGAGATCATCACCGCGGCGGCCGTCAATGCCGAAGCAAGATACGCGCTTCTATACTTCATGTCTGATCCTTCTTCCTGTCACCGCCGCCGATCTTGCCGACGACCTTTATGGTGAGCTTCGCATCGTTCTTAGGGTCCGCTTCCGCCTTTGCAACTGCCGATGCCAGCGATTCGAGCACCCGGTTCAATTCGGGATCGCCAATATCGCGCAGATTCTCGCCCAGCTGGATCGGTGCCGGTTTGAGCGAGGCGGGCAGGGCGACCCTTTTTTCCCTGTCTTTCTTGGGCGTTACGACGCCTTGTCTGAATCTTATCTGACTGACCGCGCCATAGCCAAAAAAGCGATTCACCCGTTCGATGATGTCCGGCGCGATATGCTGCATCAGCGTCGCATAGGCACCGCCAACGACAAGATGCAATGTTCCGCCCTCTTTCTCGCCGCGCGGGAAGCGAATCGATTCGGGTAGCGATACGGCGGCATAGCGGTCGCCGACGATTTCCGCCCAGCGGCTGACCACCGAGCTCTGGATGAAGCCATAGCGGCGAAAGGCGGCGCGGCCGATTTCCGGCACCAGGTCGGAGATGCTTTTCGCCGGACCGCCGCGCGGTCGCTGATATTTCTGATATTTGCGGACGGGTGACTTTTTGGGCGATTTTTTCGGCGCAGGCTTGCCGATGTCGGCGATTTTCGCCTTTTCCTCGCCATTGCTGCCAATTTTCTTCGCCATAGCGGCTGTTTATGGCATGGCGCGGCCATGGCCGTCGATAGTTTCTCCGCCAAGGCGCGTAAAATTTCTGCCAATATTGGTGCACATTATGTGGATAACGCCAGAAATTTGCCCTGGCGGTCGCCGCCGGGTGGCAATTTGCCCGATCCCTATCATGTCTGGCTGTCGGAAATCATGCTGCAGCAGACGACAGTCGGCGCGGTCAGAAGCTATTTCGAGAAATTCACCGCGCGCTGGCCGACGGTGGAAAGCCTGGCGGCGGCGAGCGAAGCCGACGTGCTGGCGGCATGGGCTGGGCTGGGCTATTATGCGCGCGCACGAAACCTTCATAAATGTGCTGTGCATGTCGCTGAAAAACTGCATGGAATCTTTCCTCAGAAAGAGTCTGAGCTGCTGGCGCTGCCGGGAGTGGGCGCCTATACCGCAGCGGCGATAGCCGCCATCGCCTTTGGCGAACGGGCGGTAGTGGTCGATGCCAATATCGAGCGGCTGGTAGCGCGGCTGTTTGCCATCGATACGCCGCTGCCCAAGGGCAAGATCGAAATCCGTGCAGCGATGGACGCGATCACACCCAAGCAAGGCGCCGGTGACTTTGCCCAGGCCTGCATGGATATGGGCGCGACCATCTGCACCTCGAAAAATCCGAAATGCGATATCTGTCCGGTGCAAAAGCAATGCGCGGCATTCGCGCTTGGCAATATCGAATCGTTTCCGGTCAAGCCGCCGAAGAAGGACAAGCCGGTCCGCCGGGCACGGTTTTTCTGGATTGAGCGGCAGGACAGGATATTGCTCGCGACCCGGCCGCCAAAAGGGATGCTTGGCGGGATGCGGGCGTTGCCGGATGATGGCTGGGCCGCCGGCAATGATGGTCATGCCATGCCGCCGATCGCAGGCAAATGGCAGGTGCACGACAATATTGTCCAGCACAGCTTCACCCATTTTTCGCTTGAGGTCGATTTGGCAGTTTATCAGGACGAAAAAACCGCTACTAACAAGGATGAAAATATCTGGTGGCCGCTGAATGATATAGCGGAGGCGGGATTGCCGACCCTTTATGCCAAGGCCGTGAAATGGAAATTGAAGGAAGAGAAATGATTGCTGAAAAACCTGTCACATCGTCGCTTGGTTCCTCATTTTCCCGGCGGTCCGTTCTCGGCGGTATCGGCACCGGCGCCTTGCTCGCTGGCATGCCCGGCATTGCCTTCGCCAAGGAAATGGGTGCCAGTTTCCCCGGGCTGACCAGGATCATCAATGAATATGTCGCGGACAGGAAGGTCGCCGGGATGCTCGCAATGATCGGTTTCGGTCAGAACCAGCCGCAAATGATTTCTGCCGGCGCGCTTACGCTTGGCGGTGCCAAGCCGGTGGACAGCAATACTTTGTGGCGGATGTATTCGCAGACCAAGCCGATCACCGGCATGGCAACGATGATGCTGATCGAGGATGGCCTGATTTCGCTGGATCAGCCGCTGTCGGATATTTTCCCGGAATTTGCGAATATGCAGGTGCTGGTCGATCCCGTAGGGGCGCTGGACAATGTCGAGCCGGCCAAGTTGCCGATCACCATCAGACAATTGCAGACCCATACGGCCGGTCTGGGCTATACGATCATTTCCAAAGGCCCGATCCAGAAAGCCTATCTGGCAGCCGGTCTGACCCCCGGTCGCGTTAGTCGCAACCCGATACCGGGCGTCGATCCAGGTGCACCCACCCCGGATATCATGACCTTCATGAAACGACTGTCGGAAATGCCGCTGGTCTATCAACCCGGCACCCAGTGGAGCTATTCGCTCAGCCATGATGTGTTGAGCGCGGTGATCGAAAAAGTCTCCGGCAAACCGCTCGACCAGTTTCTTCAGGAGCGGATGTTCGGACCGCTGGGGATGAACAGCATCTTTTATCAGGTGCCAGCCGATCGGGCAGGCGATCTCGCCGACAATTATGCGCCATTTGCCGGCGCTCTGATCGCGATCGATCCCGGTGCAACCAGTATTTTCCTCGACAAGCCGGCCTTTTCCTTTGGCAGTACCGGTCTGGTCGGAACGGCTGCTGATTATGACAAGTTCCTGCAAATGCTGCTCGGGTTCGGTACGCATGGCGGCGTCCAGGTGATGAAACCGGAAACGGCGAAGCTCGGCATGTCCAACCTGCTCCCTGAAACCGCCAGTACCAAAGGCACCTGGGTTGCCAATCACGGCTTTGGTGCGGGCGGACGATCTGGTCTTGGTACAGAGGTCAGCCCAGCTGGGACATTCGGTTGGGGCGGTGCAGCCGGGACTTCGGCTTTTGTTGATACCGTTCGCGATGTCCGGGCTGGCGGCTATACCCAATATATCCCGTCCAACAGCTATCCGTTCCAGTCCGATTTTCCGAAATATGTCTATGCCGACCTGACCGGTAGTGCACAGGCAGGCGCGGGCAATACCAGTCCGTAAGGACAACAAACCCTCTCCCTTTCGCCGGGGAGCAAAAAACAGAACCTCCGGGAGACAAGATGCCGACTGCTGAAAACACGATAGTGCCGACTTTTGCCGGCGGGACCCTGGACCGCGCCGATCAGGTGCGGGTCAATCCGGACAAACTGCGCGCCGCGATGATGAACCCGCGGGCAAAATTGCTCAAGCTGGATGGCCTGAACCCGGTTTTTGATGACCATGGCGATCTCGCCTGGGGTGCGGCCTATGAAGCATCACCGGACAATGATCTGCTGCTGCTCGGTATTGAAGATGATATTTCCTTTTTTGCGGAGCTGAACGGGGCGGGGGATGCCGGCCCCGCCGCCAACCGGGCGCTGTGGCAGACATTGGGAAGCCTGCCCGCGGATCAGGCGGCAATCTATGCCACCGCGCGCAGCCTGGTCGACTGGCATGCGCGGCACAAGTTTTGCGCGCAATGCGGCAAGCCCACCCAGTCGCGCAAGGGTGGCTGGGCTCGCCTGTGCGATCCCGAAACCGGTGGTTGCGGTGCGGAGCATTTTCCGCGCACCGATCCGGTAGCGATCATGTTGTCGGAATGCGAAGGCAAGGTCTTGCTGGGACGTCAGCCGCGTTTCCCGCCGAAAAGCTTCTCTGCGCTGGCCGGGTTTCTGGAGCCGGGCGAAAGCATCGAAGGCTGCGTGAAGCGCGAGCTGTTCGAAGAAGCCGGGATCAAGGTCCGCGATGTGCGCTATGTCGCCAGCCAGCCCTGGCCATTCCCGTCATCACTGATGATCGCCTGTACCAGCGTCACCGATGATCCGACGCTGACGCTCGACGAAGAGGAAATCGAGGAAGCCGCCTGGTTCTCGCTCGACGAGGTCAAGGCGGCGATGGCCGGCGATGCGGGCGCGCTGTTCGTCGCCCCGCCGCCTTTTGCGATTGCCTATAATCTGCTCAAGCATTGGGTGGATGGGAAAT
>JAGPVK010000436.1 GCA_018067055.1 Sphingomonadales bacterium
GGCCAGTAGGCGATGACCGCCTCCGCGCCGCTGCTCAGGCCCGATTTCATCAACTGCCCGCCGAGACCGGCGATCGAATTGACCAGGATGAAGACGCTGGCAGTCGCGGCGATGCGGCGGCTGTCGGACCAGCGGGTGAGCAACAGGATCGGGGCGAGGAAAATGCCGCCCCCGATGCCGACCATGCCGGACAGAAAGCCAATGCCGGTGCCGATAGCGGGCGCGAATAGCCGGTGGCCGGTCCATTGTCCGTTGCGAACGCTATCCCCTGCCCGCTTGATAAAGGGCTCGATGATCAACAATAGGCCCGCTGCAGCCAGCGACAGGCCGAGAAGCAGCATGAAGCTCTGCTGTTCCAGGACCATGCGCCCGCCGAGCCAGGCTGCTGGTACGGACAGCAGCAGGATCGGCCAGATTTTGGGCCAGTCGATCAGACCACGCCACTGGAAGCGCAAAGTTCCGCCGGTCACGACGATGATATTGCACAGCAGTGCAATGACCGGCAGCGCCCGATAATCCAGCTCAGCCAGCGCCAGCAAGGCGATATAGGTCGACCCGCCGCCAAAGCCGACGCTGGCGTATAAAGCCGCCGTCAACGCAAACAGGAGCGCCAGCCCGAATATCCCGAAAGCCATCTCAGGTTCCGCCCGGCCGCTGGCGCTTCAGATCAAAACTTGCCGTGGCAATGCTTGTATTTGCGGCCCGATCCGCAGGGGCAAGGCGCGTTGCGGCTGACCTTACTGCCATCGAACCCGTCCCGCGGATTGTCCATCTGGCCCGATTGCCGTGGCGGCAAGGCTGTCGAGACCGTCCCCAAAGTACCGCCGTCGATATCATTGCTATTATCTTCCCCCGTCAGCGGGTCGATATGCGTGGTCAGAAAATCGGGCAAGTCCGGCAAGTCCGGTACGGCGAGTTCTTCCGGCTGGTCGAACTGGCTGATCGCAATCGTCTTGGTGACGCCTTCGCGGATGATTTCCAGCATCCGCTCGAACAGGCCGAAGGCTTCCTGCTTATATTCGTCGAGCGGCTTCTTCTGGGCATAGGCGCGCAGGAACACCACCTGACGCAACGCATCCAGAGTGGCCAAATGTTCTTTCCAGTGATGGTCAAGCAGTTCGAGCAGGATCGATTTCTCGATCTGCGCCCAGACGCCCGGACTGCCGGCTTCGACTGCTGCCATTTTGGCTTCGAAATCGGCATCGGCCATGTCGGAGATACGGGTTTCGATCATTTCGGGCTCGAGCGCATCCTCCTGCATCCAGCTGTCGAAATCGGGGGTGAGATTGAGCACCTCCTGGACGCGAGTCTTGAGGCCTTCGATATCCCATTGCTCGGGATAGCTGCCCGGTGGGCAGGCATCGGCGACCATCGCGTTGACAGTTTCGTGCCGCATGTCTTCGACGACATCACCGACCGTGTCCGCATCCATGATTTCGGAGCGCTGCTCGTAGATCACCTTGCGCTGGTCGTTCATCACGTCATCATATTCGACGACCTGCTTGCGCGCTTCATAATTGCGCGCCTCGACCTTTTTCTGAGCGGTTTCAATGGCTTTCGACAGCCATTTGCCACCAATGGCTTCGCCGTCCTCGAGATTCTTGTTCATCATCTTGGCGAACATCGTTTCGGTGCCAAAGATACGCAGCAGATCGTCTTCGAGACAGAGGTAAAAGCGGCTGAGGCCAGG
>JAGPVK010000034.1 GCA_018067055.1 Sphingomonadales bacterium
CACAGGACAAGTGGCTGAAAACCGTCATGGCGACACCGCAAGACGTCCAGAAAACCTGGTATGAAGGCGATCTCAACGGGCGGCTTGTGAAAATTGCAAACGCGGTCGGCTTCTATGGCATCATGGCCAAGCGCGGCATCACCAAGGCGCAGGCCAATATCTGCCTGGCGGACAAGGATGCCCAGGAAAAGATTCTGGCGATGACCAAATATGGCACGGAAGTGGTCAAGATCACCGGAACCCCGAGCTTCACAATCAACGACAAGCTGCTAGACAAGGTGCACAGCTGGCCCGCCCTGAAACCGGCGCTCGCCGCTCTCCCGACAAATTGAATGACCATCTGGAACAGGAATAACATCATGCGTAAATCCCTTTCACTTCTTCCGATCTCGCTCGCTTTTGCGTTGGCTGCCTGTGGCGGCGCAAACGACACTGCCGAGGGTGGTGTCAGTTCCTCCGATAGCGTGGAATCGGTCGAAGCGCCTGCCGGACAGAAATGGTCCGAGACCGTCTCCAAAACCGATGCCGGCGGCATTGTCATGGGCAACCCCGATGCCCCGATCAAGCTGGTCGAATATATGTCGATCACCTGCTCGCACTGCAAAGACTTCGGTGAGCAGGCCTTTGCCCCGCTGCGCGACAATTATGTCGAGAGCGGAAAGGTCAGTTTTGAAGTCCGTAATTTCGTCCGCGATCCGCTCGATCTGACCGCTGCCATTCTCTCCCGCTGCGGCGGTGAAAGCCCGTTTTTCCCGCTGACCGAGCAAGCCTTGAGCAACCAGGGCACGATGTTTGAAAAAGCGCAGTCGATGGGCGAAGCGACCTATAGCGACATCTTGAAATCCACTCCCGAAACGCGCTTTGTCCGGCTCGCCGAACAGCTTGGCCTGATCGCCTTTTTCCAGCAGCGCGGTATTTCCGAAGACCAGGCCAAGGCATGTCTGGCGGACACGGCAGTGGCGGAATCATTGATGAACGACACCCAGAAAGCCGCCGAGGAATTTAATATCGAGGGCACCCCGACCTTCCTGCTGAACGGTCAGAAAATCGAGGGTACAAACTGGGCGGTGGTCGAAACCAAGCTGAAGGAGGCCGGCGCAAGATAGGCGCTGGACCAATCGCTGGAGGGGGCGCGATTTGCATAGGGTGACTGACAGAGATGGCACGGGGGCAATTTCGTGCAGATAAAGAAGCTCAGACTTTCGGGCTTCAAGAGCTTTGTCGATCCAACCGAGCTGCGCATTGAAAAAGGGCTGACCGGTGTGGTCGGCCCCAATGGCTGCGGCAAATCGAACCTTCTGGAAGCGATCCGCTGGGTGATGGGCGAAAATAGCGCCAAGTCGATGCGCGGCGGCGGCATGGAAGATGTGATTTTCGCCGGCACCCAGGACCGGCCCGAGCGGCAATTTGCCGAAGTCGCGCTCACCGCAGAACGGGAAACCGACGACGTATCTTCGCTGCATGTTGGCGACAATGACAGCGAACTGGAGATTGTCCGCCGGATCGAGCGCGGTGCCGGCTCCGCCTATCGCGCCAATGGTACCGATGTCCGGGCCAAGGATATCGCGCTGATCTTCGCCGATGCCGCGACCGGCGCGCACAGCCCGGCGCTGGTCAGCCAGGGCAAGATATCCAATATCATCTCGTCCAAACCCGAAGCGCGGCGCGAGATGCTGGAGGAGGCGGCAGGCATCTCCGGCCTCCACGTCCGGCGCAAGGATGCCGAGCAGAAATTGCGCGCAGCGGAAAAGAATCTCTCCCGTCTCGACGATATTCTCGGCGATATGGAACAGCGCGCCGCCAATTTGCGACGGCAGGCCAAACAGGCAGAGCGATACCGCAAGCTCAGCGCGGAAATCACCATCGTCGAAGGCCGCCTGATCTACGCGCGCTGGCAAGAGGCCGCAGCGGCGTCCGATCTCGCCAAGGCCGAAGCCGAAGCCGCCGAGGCCAAGGTCAACGCCGCACAGAATGAACAGCAGGCAGCGGTGTCGGCGCAGAATGAAAGCGCCAGGGCGCTCGGCATCCTGCGCGCCGATGTCCAGAGGGCGCGCGAGGAAGCCAGCGAGTCCAGCCACCGGCTGCTGACCCTGACCAACGAACGCGACAATCTGAAATCGCGGCTGCTCGATCTGCAGGCGCAGGCCCAGCGCATCCATGACGACAATGCCCGCGAAGACCAGTTGACCCGCGATGCGATGGAGGCGCTGGATCGGCTTGAACAGGACGAGAAGCGGCTGTCGACGGAATTGTCCGGCCTGACCAAGGAACGCCCCGATCTGGAACGGGCAGCCGAACGGTCCGAGCGGGCGGCGAGCGAAGCCGAAGTTGAACTCGCCAAAGCAGTGGCCGAAGAAGCGCGTATTCAGGCCGAGATAAAAGTCGCCAACGCCGCCGTTGATGCGGCCCAGGCACGGCATGACCGGCTTGCGGTGGAACTGGACCGGCTGAACGCCGAGCGCGCCGAAATGGGCGACGAAGCCGAGCTGCAAGCAGCGCTTGCCGAAGCGGTTGCAACGCGAGAAGCCGCACAGGCGGCCGCAGACGGCAGCGGCGGCAAGATTGCCTCGGTCGAGGAGCAGCGGATCCAGGCCACGGCGGCCCGCGATGCCGCACAATCCGGCCTCGCCACGCTGAAGGCCGAACTGGCAGGCCTGAAATCCGAACATGACGCGCTGCATCGCGAACTGTCCAAGGCAGAAAGCGCGAACAAGGCGATTGATCAGGTCAAACCGGCGCCGGGCTATGAACGTGCCCTGGCAGCGGCGCTGGGCGATGATCTGCTCGCTTCCGTTGGCGAAGACGGCGACCGCTTCTGGGGCGGCGGTAACATGACCGCTTCGACCGACGCGCCAGCAGGGACAGAGACGTTGCTCGACCGGGTTCAGGCACCAGCAGAATTACACAATCGCCTGTCGCAGATTTTTGTCACCGATTCCGACGACGGCCAATCACTGGCGGTCGGCCAGCGGCTGGTCACCAAGTCCGGCGCGTTGCGCCGCTGGGACGGATTTGTCGCCCGCGACGATGGCAATGCCAGCGCCGAACGGCTGGTCCGCGCCAATCGCCTGCGCGCATTGCAGGACATGCTGGTCCCGGCTCAGGACAAGGTTGCAGCTGCGGAAACCATGCTGATTGAACAGCGCGAAACAATGTCGACGATCGAAACACAGCTTGGTGAAGCGCGCAATGCGCGGCGCGAGGCCGAAGAAGCGTTGCGCAGGGCACTGCGCGAAGCCGACCAGGCGGAAGAAGCGCTGGCCTGGCTGCAGAAACGCACCGCCAGCCTTGCCGAACGGGACGCGGCGCTGAAGGCGGAGACCGCAACCGCGCTAGCCGAACTGGAAGCGGCGCAGAAAGAACGCGCCAGTCAGCCCGATGGCGCGGCCCAGGAACGGGCGCGAGCCGCCTTGCAAGATCAGCGCGATGCGGCGCGCGGTCAGGTGATGTCGGCGCAGGCGGCGCTATCCGCAATCGATCAGAAGCTGGCGCAGGTGAAGGAACAGAAAGCCGTCGCCAGCGCGCAGATCCGTTCGTGGCAGGATCGCTCCGGCGAGGCCGAGGCGCGAATGAAGGAAATGGCCAAGCGCGGCGCGCTGATCGAGGCCGAGGTCGAAAATCTGGCTGACCGTCCGCGAGTGATTGAGGTGGAAGTCACCAGACTGGCGGAGCAGCAGGACGCGCTCAACGCCAGGGTGACCGAGAAAGACGCAGAGCTGCAGACCGCCGAACTGGCCCAGCGCGACCATGAAGACCGGCTGGCGCAAGCCAGCGAAATGCTAAGCCAGGCTCGCGAAACGCGTGCCGGAGCCAAGGCGCGTGCCGAAAATCAGGATTTGCGGCGGATGGAAATGGGCCGGATTTCGGCCGAGAAATTTGAATGCCCCGCGCCGGTGCTGCCGAAAAAACTAGAATTTGACGAAAATACGGTCGGTGACGCCTCGCTGGAGTCAGCGGAACTCGATCGTCTGTCGCTCAGCCGCGAGCGGATTGGACCGGTCAATCTGGTCGCCGCTGACGAGCTCGCCGAACTCGAAACCGAATGGGAAAAATCGACCAGGGAAAGCGAAGAGCTGAACGAGGCGATCCATCAATTGCGCGGCTCGATCGGCAGCCTCAACCGCGAAGGCCGCCAGCGCCTGCTTGCGGCGTTCGAGGAAGTCGACAAACATTTCCAGCGGCTGTTCGCCACCCTGTTCGATGGCGGCAAGGCGCATCTGGAAATGATCTACAGCGACGATCCGCTGGAAGCCGGGCTGGAAATCATGGCCCAGCCACCCGGCAAGAAGCTGACCTCGCTGACATTGCTGTCGGGCGGCGAACAGGCGCTGACCGCCGTGGCGCTAATCTTCGGCCTGTTCCTCACTAATCCGGCCCCGATCTGTGTCCTCGACGAGGTCGACGCGCCGCTCGACGACGCTAATATCGAGCGCTTCTGCGACCTGCTCGACAAGATGGTCGCCGAAACCAGCACCCGCTATCTGATCGTCACCCATAATGCCGTCACCATGAGCCGGATGCACCGGCTGTTCGGCGTAACCATGGTCGAGCGCGGGATTTCGCAGCTGGTGTCGGTCGATCTGGATGCGGCGGAAGAATTGCTGGCGGCGGAGTGATGAGCCGACAAACGCCCTTCGACAGGCTCAGGGCTAACGGTATTATCCAGGTTTAGCCGTATCCCGTTAGGGGTGAGCATGTCGAACCCCGCTTCTCGTCTAAAGGTGCAGCCTGCTTCTAAACGATAGGCGCCCTTCGACAAGCTCAGGGATAACGGTACCGAATATCGTGCCCTTTTCCCGTTACGGGTGAGCTTGTCGAGCCCCGCCTATCCGCGATCACCATAGTTCCTAGCCAACTCACACAGCAAATCCCAGTCGCCGTCAATCAACGCCTGCTTCTTGGCCCGGGTCCACCCCTTGATCCGCTTCTCCGCTTCAAGCGCTTCATAACGAGTGCGAAAATTCTCTGACCAAGCCAGTTCCACCGGTCGTCTCTTGTACGTATAGCCTTTGAAGAAACCACTCTGATGCTGTGCAATGCGTTGTTCCAGATTGTCGCTATGACCGGTGTAAAAACTCCCATCCGAGCATTTCAGAATGTAGGTGAAGAAGGCCATATTTGCGTTTTAGCCTTGAAACGTCCTTCGACAAGCTCAGGACTAACGGAAGACCGCAATTGACCGCTTCTATCAATCACCAGGATCGGCTTTCCGAACCCAACATCCGTTAGGGGTGAGCTTGTCGAACCCCGACCATCGGCTGAAGGTGCAGTCCGCTTTTATACGCGAAACGCCCTTCGACAGGCTCAGGGCTAACGGTATTATGGGAATTGCCCGATCCCCGTTAGGGGTGAGCCTGTCGAACCCCGCCTCGCGTCTAAAGGTGCGGCCGGCCTTTTGCGGACAAACACCCT
>JAGPVK010000038.1 GCA_018067055.1 Sphingomonadales bacterium
CCATCTTCCTGCAATTGCGCCGCAATCCGGTTGACCAGCGCCGCAGTCTCCGCCCAGCTCAGCTTTTCCTCGCTGTCATCCAGCGCGATCCGGTCGGGCTGGTTGGCAGCATGGGCGTTGATAAGATCAGCGAGATGGCCAAACGGCTGCTCGAGATAGCGGGCGGGGTCTATATATTTCATCAATCGATTAATTCCGCATCTCGATCTGAAATGCAATGGCTTTCCAAGCTGTTCCTTCTTTTGAACAGGGGAGAAAATTTTCACGCGAAGACGCCAAGCCGCTAAGAGTTGTGATTATTGACGATACGCCTGATTACTTGAGTGGAAAACTGGTGCAGCGTAATTCCAGGGTTGGACAAAGCATCATCATTGCGAGGAGCGCAGCGACGCGGCAATCCAGAGCGTCTTGGCGCAATCATCAGCGCATGCCGCCCTGCTTCACCGCAATGAAAACTTTACCACAGACGCCGGTTATATTTTCCGTGACGTTTGAATTACAATTTACGGTGACGTTGCGTAATTTGACTAAGCAGATTTGCTCTCGCTGAGCCCCGCGCGATACCGCCGGCTCCCCGCAACCGTGCGTCCGTCCATCAGTGCTATCTCGAAGTCGCCGGATCGCGTCGGCCTGAGCTCTGCAATCTTGCTGCGGTTGACCAGCCGCGACCGGTGCACCCGGACAAAGCCGCGGGCGGTGAGGCGTTCCTCCCAGGATGCCAGCGTGCCGCGCACCAGATGCGATTTTTCGGCGGTGTGAAACTCGACATAATTGCCTGCGGCTTCGACTTGACTGATATCCTCCGGAGCCAGAAACACCGCCGCGCCACCATCCTGCAGCCTGATCCGGTCGTCGGTCGGCGGCGATGACGCGGCCCGATTGCGCTCGGCAATATAGCTGAATATCCAGTAGGTCGCCGCGATCGCGGCATAGACCAGAACATCCTTGCGCCATTCATAGAGCAAGGTGATCGCGACACCGTCGTCGAAGAATCCGTAGCGCGCGCCGAACAGCCGGTAGGCGGTCTCGCGGGTGACAAAAATGAAGCCGATATGGACCAGGGCGAAGGGGATGGTCAGGCCGAAATGGATGAGCAGGAACGCGGGCAGATTGCCCTCCCGAAACGGCCATCTTTGCATCGCATGACCGATCAACGGGGCGAGAGCGACGATGATGATCGCGCTGGTCGCCTCCCACAATATCGGTTCACTCCAGTGATCGCCGGCGCCCTCCATGATGTCCGATGTGGCGTTGACGAAGGTCAGCACCAAACAGGCCAAAAAGACCGCCAACCAGGGTCGCCATTCGGCCCGGGCCCAGCCGCTCGTCCCAGTTTCGTCGCCTTTGGTCACCTCGAAATTCCCGTTCGTCCCCGCAGCCCGCCTTGTGCGGCATAGCTATAGGCGGACGGCCACGAGGGCGCAAGAACCCGGCCAGAAGGAGACATGACCCGCCATGACCAACCGCCGCTACGACCTCGACTGGCTCCGCATCATCGCCTTTGGCCTGCTTATATTCTATCATTGCGGCATGTTTTACGTGTCCTGGGACTGGCACGTGAAATCGCGCTTCGCCAGCGATACGATCGAGCCGCTGATGATGCTGACCAGCCCGTGGCGGCTGACGCTGCTGTTCGTCATCGCCGGTGCCGCGACCCGGTTCATGGCCGACAAGATGACCCTCAAGTCGTTCATCGCGATCCGCATGCGCCGGCTCTGGCCGCCGCTGCTGCTGGCGATGTTCGTGATCGTGCCGCCGCAGTCCTATTTCGAGATTGTCGAGGCCTTGCAGAGCGCCCGCGGGCTCGGACCGGACCATGCGACCTGGCTGGACAATTTTTACATTAAATATGTCACCGCTTCGGGAAACTGGTGCGACGCTGACGGCTGCCTGATCACGCCGACCTACAATCATATGTGGTTTGTCGCCTATCTGATCCTCTACACGCTGGCGCTCGTTCTGGTTTTGCCGCTGCTGCGCCGGATTCCTGCGGCGGCCAGCGCCCTCATCGCCGGACCCTTGTTGATCATTGTGCCATGGCTCTACCTGACCGCGCTGCGCCTGACCTTGTTTCCGATGTTCGGGGAAAGCCACGATTTCCGGACAGACTGGTATTTGCATCCGCAATATTTCGGCATGTTCCTGTTCGGCTTCGCTATCGCTAAAAATCAGACCTTCTTTGATCGCTGCGTAAATTTCCGCTGGATCGCCCTCGCCATCGCGCTGACCTGTTGGCTCGCTCTCATCATTTATTATGACGCTTATGCCGCCGCCATTGATCCTCCACAATGGCTGCAGCTTGTCACGCGCGCTGTCCGGGAACTCGACGCCTGGTGCGCGATCATCGCCGCGATCGGCCTCGCCCATCACCACTTGCGCGGCGCTGACGGACCGTTGCGCCAGGTGCTGACGCAAGCCATTTTCCCCTTCTATCTGATCCACCAGACGATCATCGTCGTCGCCGGTCACTATCTCGACGCAATGCAGATCCCGCTCGCCTTCGAAGCGCCGCTGCTGGTTGCCGTCACGATACTCGGATGCTGGCTCTTTTATGATCTGGGACGCCGGGTGCCGTTCCTGCGTGTCTGGATCGGGTTGTCACCCGTGCTCAGTACGCAGCCGGAGCGTGGATAGTGGCAAATTCCATCAACCGGCAATGTTGGCGATGTTTCTTACCCCGCCACCAGCACCACATAAATACTCTCGACCCAGCCGCTTGCGCACGGGCCGTCATAGTTGCGCTTGGCGCGGACCGGGGAGGAGACGCCGCAGTCGCCGGGGCCAGCCGCTGCGCCTTCTTCGGCGGCAGGGGCCTTGTCATAGACAATGCCAAACCATTGCTGGTCGATGCTGCGGGTGCAGATATAGACGCGCTGGCCGGGGGCGAGACTGTCCTTCTTTGCCGCCGCGTCGAACGGGGCGCTCAGCACCGGCAGCGCGCCGCTGTCGTGGCGGCCGACCTCGCCGACCGACTGGCAGGCATCGAAGCGCGGGCCGCCCTCGCCGATCCGCACCGGCTTGGCGGTCGCTCCGGACTCGACCCGCTCGGTCCGGCCGGTCGGATTTTCCAGATTGGCGCTGCTTTCAGGAAGCTCATCGCTGACCTTGGTGGATTCGGAGCAGGCGGTGGTGGCCAGGCACAAAAGGGCGGCGGCGAGCAGGGTATTGTTCATGGCAGGCGGTTTAGCGCAAAAACAGGGCGCTTGGGAAGCTGCGAATATATTGCGGCGGTGGGCGAGGTGAACGGGGCTGCCGAGGCCAATCGCTGCTGTGCGCGCCAGGTCATCCGACGAGCATCGCTATGCCGTTCGTTCCGAGCCCTCCCACTTCCGTTCGTGCTGGGCCCTCCCACTCCCGTTCGTGCTGAGCTTGTCGAAGCACCCCTGGCGCTCCCCAGCGTCCTTCGACAGGCTCAGGACGAACGGCGGTGGGCTTGGCTCAGCAGGGCTCGTGATCGGTCACAGCACAATCTGGGTCTGGGTCACCACCGCCACCAATGTACCGTCTTCCAGGGTGATTTTCGTCTGCCACACCGACTGGCGCCGGCCCACCTTGAACGGCATGGCCTCGCCATAGACGATGCTGCCTTCCGGTGCCGCATTGAGGAAATTGGTCTTGCTTTCCGAGGTGGTGGTGCCGTTCGATCCTTCCGGCAGATTGGCAAAACCGCCGAATGCGCCCAGCACATCGGCAAAGGTCATCACCGCGCCGCCGTGGATGCTTGGCGTGCCGCGGCCGTTACCGGCGGTGCAGATTTCCGGCCGGACCAGCATTTCGCCGCGGACCACGTCTTTTTCGAAGGCGGTGATGGTGATGCCCATGGTCTTGGCAAAGGGAACGATGTCGGCGGGATTGTTCATGATCGGAGTCCTTTTCGGTCTTTTTTGCCAGAAAGTGCAAATTTCCGGCCCATTTTGCACAAAGGTGCGCAGCCGCAAAGGGCTTTGGCTCGCCGGCTGCACCGGCCTCGGCTGATGCTGTTTTCGCCCCCTATCCATTTTGATAAGCGCGGCTCGGGGCGAGAATATTTGGCGCGATGGCAATTCCATATAAACCATTGATTTAAAGTAGTTTTAATATCACGAAATCCTACATTTCCCTTGGGTTTGCCGGCGTCAGCGGCTATGGTCCCGCCATGAATGACATCAATGAAAACAAAATGCCGGAAGATGCTTCCAAATCTTCCAATCAAAACGAATATGGCGCAGATTCGATCAAGGTTCTCAAGGGCTTGGACGCGGTGCGCAAGCGGCCCGGCATGTATATCGGCGACACCGATGACGGCAGCGGCCTGCATCACATGGTGTTCGAGGTATCGGATAACGCGATCGACGAGGCCCTCGCCGGTCATTGCGACCTGATTCTGATCACCCTCAATCCCGACGGCAGCGTCTCGGTCGAGGACAATGGCCGCGGCATCCCGACCGGCATGCACACCGAAGAAGGCGTCTCTGCAGCCGAGGTCATCATGACCCAGCTGCACGCTGGCGGCAAGTTCGAGAATACCTCGGACGACAATGCCTACAAGGTCTCCGGCGGCTTGCACGGCGTCGGCGTATCGGTGGTCAACGCGCTGTCCGAATGGCTGGAACTCGACATCTGGCGCGACGGCAAAGAGCATAATATGCGCTTCGAATTTGGCGATGCCGTAAGGCCGCTGAAGGTGGTCGGCGATGCCCCGACCGCAGACAACAAGACCGGCTTCAAAAAGGGCACGAAAGTCACCTTCTTCCCGTCTCCCGCGACCTTCAAGATCACCGAATTCGACTTCGAAAAGCTCGAGCATCGCTACCGCGAACTCGCTTTCCTAAACAGCGGCGTGCATATCATCCTGCGCGACGCGCGGCATGAAGAGGCGAAGGAAATCGACCTCTATTACGAAGGCGGAATCGCTGCGTTCGTCCAGTATCTTGATCGCAATAAGACGCCGCTGGTGCCGGAACCGATCGCCATTCACGGCGACCGCGATGATGTCATCATCGACGTCGCGCTCGAGTGGAACGACAGCTATTATGAGAATGTCCTCTGCTTCACCAACAACATCCCGCAGCGCGACGGCGGCACCCATCTGGCGGCCTTCCGCTCGGCACTGACCCGGACCCTGAACAATTATGCCGAAAGCTCCGGCGCGCTCAAGAAAGAGAAGGTCAAGCTGACCGGCGACGACATGCGCGAAGGTCTGTCCGCGATCGTTTCGGTCAAGCTCCCCGATCCGAAATTCGGTTCACAGACCAAGGACAAGCTGGTCTCGTCCGAAGTGCGCCAGCCGCTTGAAAGCCTGATGGCCGACAAGCTCGCCGAATGGCTGGAAGAAAATCCGCAAAATGCCGCCATGGTGATCCAGAAAGTGATCGACGCCGCTGCTGCCCGCGAAGCCGCGAAAAAGGCGCGCGAACTGACCCGGCGCAAGGGTGCGATGGATATTGCATCGCTGCCCGGAAAGCTGGCCGACTGCCGCGAAAAGGACGCCAGCAAATGCGAACTGTTCCTGGTCGAAGGGGACTCCGCTGGCGGCTCGGCCAAACAGGGCCGCGACAGCATGTATCAGGCGATCCTGCCGCTGAAAGGCAAGATCCTCAATGTCGAACGTGCACGCTTTGACCGGATGCTGTCTTCCAAGGAGGTTGGTACGCTGATTCAGGCGATGGGCACCGGCATTGGCCGCGAGGATTTCAATCTCGAAAAATTGCGCTATCACAAGATCGTCATCATGACCGACGCTGACGTCGACGGCGCGCATATCCGGACCTTGCTGCTGACCTTCTTCTATCGCCAGATGCCGGAGATCATCTTAAACGGCCATCTCTATATCGCTCAGCCGCCGCTCTACAAGGTCGGCAAGGGCAAGAGCGAAGTCTATCTCAAGGACGACAATGCGCTCGACCAATATCTGGTCGAGGCGGGCCTGAGCGGCATGATCCTGCAAACCGGCGAAGGCGCACGCAGCGGCGAAGACCTGCGCGGCCTGATCGAACATGCTCGGAGAATGCGCAGCCTGATGGCTTATGTACCGCGGCGCTATGACAGCACCATTGTCGAAGGCATGGCGCTCACCGGCGCTCTCAATCCCGACCATGGCCGGGCAGAACGGCAAGCCGCGGTTGATGCGACCGCCGAGTGGATGGACAAGGTCGATGAGGAAGGCCGCTGGTCGGGCCAGGTTTCGGAAGAAGGCGGCTATCTGTTCCAGCGCTTCTGGCGCGGCGTCACTGATCATCATATAATCGAGGCCAAATTTCTGGAAAGCGCCGAAGCCCGCAAGTTGCACCGTCTCGCTTCCGAAGAAACTGCGACCTATGGCAGCGGCAGCCGGCTGGTAAAATCGGCCTCCGGCGATGCGGAAGAAGCCGATGATGCAGGCGTTGGTTCTGACGGCACCTTGATCACCCGTCCGTCCGAATTGCTCGACACCGTGCTGGCAGCAGGCCGCAAGGGTCTGGCGATTTCCCGCTACAAGGGTCTTGGCGAGATGAACGCCGAACAGCTCTGGGAAACGACGCTTGATCCCGAAGTGCGCTCGCTATTGCAGGTGACCGTAGAACAGGCCGATGTGACCGATGATATCTTCACCAAGCTGATGGGCGAAGTGGTTGAACCACGACGCGAGTTCATCGTCGACAATGCGCTGAACGTAGCCAATCTGGACGTTTAGCCCATGCTGGCCCTAGGCCTTTAGGCCATATGGTATCAGATCGTCCCGGTGATTAGGTCAGTGCTGCGATGATGGCAGAACAGACATGAAGCATAGCCTCGGCAATGAGCGGGATAGATGAGCCACATAACCGTCTGGTATGATGGTGCCTGCCCGCTGTGCATCCGGGAAATCGCCCTGATGCGCAAACTGGACCGGCGCGACGCTATCACCTTCATCGATATTGCCACCCCCGCTGCATCCTGTCCGCTCGACCGGCAACTGATGCTCGACCGGTTTCATGCTTCTGAAGATGGACGCTTGTTATCCGGAGCCGCGGCATTTGCGGCCATGTGGCGCGCAATTCCGATCTTGCGACCAATCGGCCTGCTCGCCCGCTTGCCGGGTGTGTTGACGGTCCTCGAAGCCCTGTACAAACAGTTCCTGAAGGTCCGCCCTCACATCCAGAAGCGACTCAAACCGATCGACTGAGATCAGGACGCGGCGGCAATCGCTCCCATCATCAGCTCCTGATCCTTGCGCGTCGGATTGCCGCGCAGACACAGGCCGCCGTTAACCTGCAAATTCTCGCCAGTCATGAAACATTCGTCGCTGGCAAGGAAGACAGCGGCAGCCGCGATATCCTCGCTGGTGCCAATCCGGCCAAGCGGATAGCGCGCTTCGAAGGATTCAACCAGTCCCGGCACCTGATCAACGCCCGCCGTCATCGGCGTCCGCGTAAGGCCCGGAGAAATGCTGTTTGCTCTGATCCCGCGATCACCGAATTCATGCGCAACACAGCGGATGATATGATCGGTGGCAGCTTTGGTACCCATATAGGCGGCGTGATCGTTGAGCATGATCGTCGCGGTAGCCGAACTGATCTGGATGATCGATCCGCCATTCTCCATCGCCTTGATCATTTCCTGATAGAATTGAAACGGCCCTACCAATTGCAGCGCCGACATCATTTCCAATTCTTCCTTTGTATTTTCCAGAAAAGGCTTGAGGAAACCGATGCCGGTTGCATTGATCGCGATATCAACGCCGCCCATTTTGGATTTGGCTGCTTCCGCCAGCGCCTTGATGTCCGCTTCGCTGGTCAGATCACACAGCGCATAATGGCCACCAATTTCGTCGGCGAAACGCTTGAGTTCCTCTTCCTTGCGGCCGGCAACAAGCACATCCGCGCCTTCATCATGCATGCGCTTGGCAATCACCTGACCCATGTTGCCATGACCGGCGGCTCCAAGAATGACTGCTTTTTTTCCTTCCAGACGTCCCATAAACTTGCTCCTCAACCTGTTTGCTATTTATCGTGGCATATTAGCCGGTCGCCGACGGCTCGCTACTCTCATTATGGGTATCCCGGCGCGATAAAAATTGTCAAAAAAGGCCGGGGTCAACATGCGCTGTCCCGGCCTATTTCGATCAATGGGAAGTTGATTAGAACTTGAAGCTGGCTTCGACAAAGACCTGACGACCACGGTTCTGTGTGACAACAAGATCGTCGCCCACGCCAGGCTGCAGGAAAGGACGCCCGCTGCTGGTGTTGACCCATATTTCGTCGGTCAGATTGACTCCGACCAGCGACAATTTCCATTTGCCATCGGGATCGCCAACCGAGACTGAGCCGTCGAAGGAGAAATAGCTGTCCTGGCGAAGATCGTTCAGGGAGTCCTCATTGGTGAAATAGGATCCGCTATACTGAACATTGCCGTTCAGGCCGAGTTCGATGGCATCGCCCATCGGTACGGTATAGTCGAACGCCGCGTTGCCGGCAAATTTTGGAGCGCGGGCTGCCTGGCGACCGTTGAGATCCTGTCCGGACGTCGTGACGAAGGGCGCACTATATTCCGCGTCGGTATAGGCCAGCGACCCGGAAAGGTTCAGGCCCTCGACCGGCGTCCGCCAGCCCCATTCGACATCAACGCCCTGGCTGGTCAGCTGGCTGGCATTGAAGGTCAGGAATTGGACCGTCGCAGCATTGAAGGTTTGGACCTGAAGGTCATCGAACACATAATAGAAGGCGGATGTGTTCAAAGTGAACGTCCGGTCAGCAAACTGCGCCTTGACGCCCACTTCGCCGCCGAGGCCGGTTTCCGATTTGAACTTCAGCGCATCGGCAACATTTTGCCGAACAACCGGATCGGGATCGTTGAATCCGAGCAGGCTGTTCGATGGCAGCGCGCTATTGTCGATGCCGCCGGATTTGAAACCGGTCTTGAAAGCGGCATAGATGTTCACGTCCGGAGTGGCCTGATATTTGATCGAGACTTCAGGCGAAAAATTGGAGTCCTTGAAGGTGATCGGGCCGGAAAAGAAGCCGCTGCTGATGAAGGCAGGTGTCGACGAGAGGAAGGTATGAACATAGGGGACGCTGATCCGCGACACCTTCTTTTCGTCCGTCCAGCGCACGCCGCCGGAAAGCTCCAGCTGATCCGTGAACGCGAGGCTTGCACTGGCGAAAAAGGACAACGCCTCGGTCTTGGTATTTTGCTTCTTGTACCAGTCATAGGTAAAGCCGGTGACCGGGTCAGCGCCGAGGAACGAGATGTTCACGCCCTGCTGCGATGTATTGAAGTCTATATCGCGGGTCTCGTAAAACGCGCCGACCATGAAGTTGAACATGCCATCAAAATCGCTGGAAACGCGAAGTTCCTGGGTGAACTGCTCGGTCTTGTTGACCGGATCGCTGCAGCCCGAATTTCCTGGGTCACCGTTCGCAAACTGGCCGACATAGGCATAGCAGTCCGTGTCAATCGCGTCGAGGTTGAGATAGCCGGATACCGAGGACAAGGTCAGCGTGTCGGAAAGGTCCAGATCCCATTTCAAACGGCCAAAGAAGATTTCGGTTTCGCCGTAGGGAATGCCATTCTGAAAACGTGGATCACCGCCCGAGCCGGTCGGAACATTGGCCGCCAGCGCCGCTGCCGCGTCCGACGTATGATAGAGGCCGTCGCTGTCGTTGCAGTCGGCATTGGATGGAATGACAACCGCACCGGAAAGCAGGTAGACTGGATCCGCTACGCCATTGGCGCCGCAGTTGATGTCGGTATGTCCGACCGCACCGTCGCTCTTGTTCTTGATATAGTTAAGCTTCAGATTGGCGTTGAAATTGTCAAGCGGATCCCACTGGAAGGTCACGCGGCTGACAAAGCTGCTGATGCCGCGTGAATCGCGGATCGTTCCGTCGGGATTGAAGGCCGGCGTACCTGGTGCCAGCTTCACATAGTCTTCGATGTCCTGATATTGCGCGGCCACCCGGATACCGAGGGTATCGGTCAGCGGCCCAGAGATATGGCCACCAAGGGTATAGCCCTTTTCCTCAAATTCGTAGGACGCCTTGCCAGCCACTTCCCAGTCGCGGGTCGGGTTGGCCGAACGGATCGAAAAGACACCGCCGGAAGCGCTTTTACCGAAAAACAGCGATTGCGGTCCTTTCAGAACATCGATCTGCTCGACGTCAAAAAATCCTGCCTGCACGATCCGCATGGTGCTGACCTGAACACCGTCGAAATCAAACGCGACTGCGGAGTCGAAGGCAGCCGAGATATTGGAAGACCCGACGCCCCTCAAGCTAATCTGGCCACCGGAACCGGAACCACCCACCTGAACATTCAGCGCGGGGACGCGGCTGACAACATCGGCAATTTCATTGACCTGATATTTTTCCAGCGTGTCGCCGCCAATCGCGGTGACCGTGACCGGCACTTCCTGCAATGTTTCCGTCTGCTTGCGCGCAACAACGGTAATAACATTGGCTTCATCGATTTCATCGACAGCGTCCTGCGCCTGGGCCGGAGTGACGATACCAGCAAAAGCTAAGCTCGTGACCGTAGCCATAAGCAATCCCCGAACGGATTTGCGGGGGGAAATATTCTTAAGACGGGTCGATTGTGCAGTCATCATTCTCTCCAAAAAAAATACCTCAGCTGTTGATCTGAGGCACATCTAAAATGACGACGTTCTGTTGCCGTCATTGTTGGGGAGCGATTAGCAGGTCAGCCAGTGCCTGCTACTGTCACTTTCGCTATTTTTGAGCACCCTGCCGAAACAAAAAAGGGCCGGGATTAGCTTGCGCTAACCCGGCCCACTTTGATCAACGAGAGGTTGATTAGAACTTGAAGCTGGCTTCGACAAAGACCTGACGACCACGGTTCTGTGTGACAACGAGATCGTCGCCAACACCTGGCTCGAGGAACGGACGACCGCCGGTGGTGTTCGCCCAGATTTTATCGGTCAGGTTAACACCAACCAACGCCAATTTCCATTTGCCATCTGGATCACCAACTG
>JAGPVK010000441.1 GCA_018067055.1 Sphingomonadales bacterium
GTTTCACTTCGGCATCTGCCGTCATCGATAGTGACAATATAAGCTTTGCCGCCACGTCAGCATTCGATGCAAAGCTGCTCGGTGCGCTGTCCGCGCGTTTTTCCTATACTATTGAACATGAAACAAACCCGCCGGTTGGCCGCATCAAAACCGATACGCTCAGTCGGGCAACTCTGGTCTATGATTTCTGACGTAGGTCGAAATCCTGATTATCAGGGAGTTTCGGACACCGGTTCTTCATCACCAAGCTTGGGCTTCGGCGTGACCGCTTCGGCTGACAGCACCGGTTTCTTCTCGGCCAGCTTGATCGCCGATGCCAGCTGGTCATTCTGCGAACAGCGCGACCGGCACAAGGTTTCAATCCGTGACAGATTCACTCTTGCCTTCTCCAGAGCACCGCGCTGGATAAGCGCTTCACCCTGCCCAGCCAATGCATCCAGATTATTCGGATCCAGGATAAGCGCCTCGCGGTAAAGGCGGATCGCCTTTCCTGGCAGCTGCTGCACCCGGGCGATTTGCGCCAATGCAATGAAAGCCGAGCCATTGCGCGGATCCACGGCCAGCGAAGTTTCATAAAGATCCGCAGCAAGGTCAAGCTCGCCACGCTTTTGTGCCGCCTCGCCCATTTGCATATATTCAACCGATCGCTGCTTGATCTCGATATCCGCAGACTGGCCAAAACCGGCGCTGGAAACAGTGGCAAAGACAAGGGACAAGGCAATAACAGCCGGTGAAAAACGCATAATCAGCTCCAATAAACTCTCTCGACCATAGTCAGACTCAGCTGCATGTTGGCTTAACATGTTTTGCTATCACAATTTTTCGAGACAGGTAAAATAAAAGCCATCCGTTCCGTCATGATAGGGTGAAAGAAGCGTTCCTTTACGATATGGACGGCCAATCGGCAAATCAATGGATATTTCTTTCCATCCGGGATGGTTTGCGAGAAATGCGTCTGCCTGGTCGCCGCCTTCCGCATCGAGCAGCGAGCAAACGGCATAAACAAGCTGCCCGCCAGGCTTAACCAACTCGCTCCCGAGGACCATCAGTCTTTGCTGCAATTCGGTCGTATGCTCGAGCCGTTTCGGCGTCATCCGCCAGCGCAGCTCGGGGTTCCGCCGCCAGGTACCGGTGCCGCTGCAAGGCGCATCGATCAGAACCAGATCGCAACTGGCCTTCAGATGCTGGAGCGATTCCATTTCATTGCCGGGCGCCAGCAATATCGTCTCGATATTCCGGGCGCTGGCTCTCCGCTTGCGCGGCTCAATCCGGCTCAGCCTTCCGCGATCCGTATCCGCCGCGATTATCTTGCTATCGGGCGAAAGCATGGCCGATAAGGCAAGCGTTTTGCCCCCTGCTCCAGCGCACAAGTCCAGAACCAGCGCCGGCTTGGCGGCAGCACCTGCGAGTGAGATCGCCTGACTGCCGAGATCCTGAATTTCGACAGCACCCTCGCGAAACAGCGTCTTGTCCTCAAGCTGGGTCCCGGTCGGCAGTTCATATCCATGGGGCAAGGCCAAAGCGACGGCTTCCGGCCATGCAGATTTGACCTCCATA
>JAGPVK010000057.1 GCA_018067055.1 Sphingomonadales bacterium
TGACACAGGTACCGCACTCGTTCTGGAAATGAGCCGACCCTTCGCCTTATCAGAGTCAAATCTTCGGTTATCGGCATCTGTTGGCCTTGCCAGCCACTCCGAACTGGATGCATCCGCACTGGCGGTCATGTCGCGAGCGGACGTCGCCCTTTACGAGGTAAAAAACAGCGGCGGCAAGGCAATGTCCTGGTTCTTGCCGTCCATGGCTGCGCGTTTGAAGCGGCGCATAATTATCGAGCAATCGCTTCGAGAAACCAATCCCGCGCCGACCATCGAGGTTGTATTTCAACCGATCTTCGACGTTCAGACCAAGAAAATTGCCTGTTTCGAAGCGCTGGCGCGTTGGAACCACCCGCAACTTGGACTAATTCCACCGCTGGAATTCATCGAAATCGCGGAACAAACGGACAGCATTGCTGCGCTGTCCGAGCAGATTTTTGACGCTGCAATCCGCGAAGCAGCGGGCTGGGATTCGACAATAGGGCTCTCCATCAACCTGAGCGGGGTGGATCTCAGCCGAGCGAGCACGCCACTGATGATCTTGTCGCTATGCAATCGCTACGGATTTGATCCAGGGCGACTTGAAGTAGAAGTGACCGAGACATCGCTGCTGTCAGACTTCGATACTGCTCGCGAACAACTCGACCTTCTCCGGAAGACAGGTATCCGGGTTGCTCTGGATGATTTTGGCTCGGGTTTCGCGTCCATCACATATCTGCAACAGATAAAATTCGACAGGGTGAAGATCGACGGCGCATTGATCGCCGATATTATCCATTCACGGGATGCGCGGCGGTTGGTCCAAGGCATCATACAATTATGCTCGGCAATTGGGGCGCCCTCAACAGCCGAGAAAGTCGAGTGCAAAGAGCAGGTTGCCGTACTCGGGGGATTGGGATGCGATCGACTTCAGGGCTATTTTCTTTGTCCTCCGGTACCCGCGGATAAAGCGCGGGAGCTGGCAAATAGCCGACAGCTTGCTGCCTGACGCTGTTATGGTGCTTTTGTAGTTTCGGAAATCCATTGAAGCGCCTGACGCGCAACAAGGTCGGCAGTCCATGGGAAGCAGCTGTATCTGTCATGCCCCCTTCGCCGCCACTGCGGCTAGCGCTAATAATCCTTGCTCACCCGCACATTGGCGCTCTGCCGGCCGAGGATCGAGATGGTCGACAGGATCGACAGCCAGCGGGGGATCTGGAATGCCAGCTGGGTGGCGCTATAGCCCCTGCCGTCGGTGATCAGTTCGACTTAGATCCGGGCGGGTGATATATTTGCGGGCGGCAATCGAGGAGCCTGAGCCGGTGTCGGACGGCAATATGCGCAAGCGGTCAAGCCCGCAGGCATCGAGAACAAGATCCATCCCGGCGAGGCGATGGACAAGAATCTCTATGACCTGCCACCGGCAGAGCTGGCCGAAGTGCCGACGGTTTGCGGTTCGCTGCGCGAGGCGTTGGAAGCATTGGAAGCCGATCACGAATTCCTGCTCAAGGGCGATGTCTTCTCGAAAGACCAGATCGACGCTTATGCCGAACTGAAATGGGAAGAAGTCAGCCGCTGGGAAACCATGCCGAGCCCGGTCGAGTTCGACATGTATTATTCGAGCTGATTGTTTCAATCAGATTGAGAATAAAGGCCCGGAGCAAGCGATTGCTCCGGGCTTTTTTGTAGCTGAAGATCCGGTTGCGGCCCAAGCCCCCTATTCGGCTGGTTCAACTTGCCTGGAGTCCATTTTCGCTTCAACCCCGCCGTAGACAAATTCTTCCGCATCAAGATCGACCTTCGGAAGCTCTTTGCTCTCAGCCCAGTAATCCTGGGTGTGCTGCCATATCGCCTTGTCACCCCTGCGCGGCATTTTGGCCATGCCCCGTTGCAGATAGCCGGGATTGAAGTCGTCGGTGTCAATCCATTGCTGAATTTCCATATCCTTGTCTTCCTCCCGCAGCGTCACCTTGACGCTTTTGGCGTGTTTTTCATCCATATGCTTTAGCAGACGGCAGACAAAATCGCCGAGCAGATCAACCCGCAAGGTCCAGCTCGCCCGAAAATATCCGAATACCCAAACCAGATTGGGCACGTCGGTAAACATCATTCCGCGATAGGTGACGGTATCGGCCCAGTTTACCGGCTTGCAGTCCACCGCGAACGGGATGTCACCAAGGACCGACAGGTTAAACCCGGTAGCCGTAATGATAATATCCGCTTCCAGTTCATCACCGGATTTGAGCAAAATGCCTTTTTCCGTGAACCGGTCAATTTCATCGGTGACAACACTCGCCGCGCCCGAGGCGATACCCTGAAACAGGTCGCCATCCGGAATGAAGGCCAGCCGCTGTTGCCAGGGCCGGTATTTCGGCGAGAAATGCTTCTCAATGTCGAAATCAGGGCCGAGCAATTCGCGCGCCAGCGCCAAAAGTTCCGCTTTCACCACTTCCGGTTCCTCATTGCACCGCCGGATCATGTCCTTCTGGTCAAACAGGGCCTTTTTGCGGACAATGGCGTGAATGAGCTCTTCGTCGATCTCTATTTCACGCAAGATATTGGCAAGCTCGTTGGTATTTTGTGCCGGCCAGAAATAGGTCGGTGATCGCTGGAGCAAGGTGACATGCGCGCATTGCCCTGCAATCGCAGGAACCAGGGTCGCGGCTGTCGCGCCTGACCCGATCACCAGCACCTTTTTGTCTTTTAGGTCAGCATCTTCGGGCCATGTCTGCGGATGGATAATCTGACCGCGATAATCCGCCATCCCTTCCCACTCGGGCGTATAACCCTTTTCGTGATTATAATATCCCTGACACATCCACAGGAAATTCGCGGTATAGCTTTGCTTTTGGCCGTCTGCAGTTTCGGTATCAATTGTCCACAAATTATCCGCACTCGACCAGCTCGCATGGGTGATCGTCCGACCGTAACGGATATTGCGGTCAATCTGGTTCTCTTCAATCACATCCCCCATATATTTGAGGATTTCCTCTGCCGAGGCGATCGGGGCGGACGTCCATGGCTTGAAAC